>NZ_DAMAAE010000005.1:0-188617 GCF_031986685.1 Moraxella sp. CTOTU47915 | reverse complement strand
ACAAGTTGTTCTTGTGTTCGTTGTTATTTAGTGTACCAAAGATATCGTCTATCATCTGGTGAGCTTGATATTGTAATACGTTTTGTTTTACTCTGTCAAGCTTTATTTTAATTCTTTCTAAGCTTCGTAACTTGTTTTACTTATTTGTAAACTCTTCGTCGCTCAGTGGTGGCGTATTATACGTGAATTAGAATGGGTGTCAACAGGAAAATATAAATAATTTTAAAATAATGGCTAACTTTCTTTTATACCGATGATTTCATTCATATTTTAACTGTTTAAAAAACTCAAATCTTCTTCTGGACGCTTGGTAAACACTTCACAGCCGTTTTCAGTGACCATCAGTGTGTGTTCCCATTGGGCGGACAATTTACGGTCTTTAGTAATTACCGTCCATTTATCGGGTAAGGTTTTGGTTTGCCATACACCTTGGTTAATCATTGGTTCAATGGTAAATGTCATGCCTGTCGTCAGTTGTAAACCGGTATTTTTTTTACCATAGTGCAGAATTTGTGGTTCATCATGGTATACGTCACTAATTCCATGTCCGCAATATTCTCTTACTACGCTAAAACGCTCGGGTTCAGCCACCGCTTGAATCGCTGCGCCAATATCGCCTACATAGGCGCCATTGCGAACAGCTTTCATCCCTGCATATAGTGCGTCTTGGGCAATTTTGCAGATACGCTGCGCCATGATAGATCCTTCACCGATAATCCACATTTTTGAAGTATCACCATGATAGCCATCTTTTATCACTGTGACATCGATATTGACGATATCGCCATCTTTTAGGATACGGCTGTCATCGGGAATACCGTGACAAACCACATGGTTGATTGAAGTACAAAGCGTGTGCTGGTAGCCATGATAGCCGACATTGGCAGGAATGGCTTTTTGGACATCAACAATATAGTCGTGGGCAAGCTTGTCTAATGCCCCTGTCGTTACACCTTCTTTGACATATTCATCTAACATCACTAAAACATCGGCGGCCAATTTACCAGCGACGCGCATTTTTTCAACGGCTTCAGGGTTATTTAATAGTGTTTTCATACAATAATTATCTGATTTTGCAAAAATTTAAGAAGACGTATTATAGCCCTTTTCGCCTTTTTCACAAAACTACTATTTGTTTAAACAGTTGTTACTTGAATTTTGGACGGGTTGTAACTATTGTGATATTCTACAATGACAACAAGGGTTAGGAACGTCTATGGCTAATTCAATTAATATCGATACACAAAAGTATGTAAGACCGTCTGAAGCTGAAATCAAGGCAAATTTGAATGATGAGCAATATTATGTGACACAGCAAAACGGCACTGAACGCCCTTTTAGCCATGAGTATGATCACCAATTTGAACGTGGTATCTATGTGGATATTGTCAGCGGTGAGCCGCTTTTTAGCTCATCAGATAAGTATGACTCAGGTTGTGGTTGGCCCGCCTTTAGCAAACCGATTGATACAGCAGTAATCAATGAATTGTTTGATGACAGTCACGGTATGCGACGTACTGAAGTACGCAGCCGTGTTGCTGATTCGCATTTAGGCCATGTGTTTAATGACGGTCTTCCTGAGCTTGGCGGCATGCGCTATTGCATCAATGGCGCATCGCTACGTTTTATCCCTGTAGATGAGATGGAACAAGAAGGTTATGGTGACTTAATCGGATTGGTTGAATAATTACCATCTGCATTTGCTAAAACATATAGCTTAACCATATAAAAATGTGTTAAAATAGCAGTTTGTCATTTTATCTTGAAATGGCAGATTGCTTTTTTTATTTACTAACATGACACACACATTGCTATTTTCAAGCTAACAAACTTGATAAGAGTTAAGCTGGGTGTTTGCAAATTTGATTAATTAAAATCCTGTAGATTTTGATGCGTGTTTGCAAATCGGCTTAATCGGTAATGTGGAGGCATAACCCAACTTTACTTAAGGAAATCTCATGGCGTCAGCTAATCCTACCCAAGTTTCAATGCGTGATCTTTTAGAAGCCGGTGCACACTTTGGTCACCAAACTCGTTTTTGGAATCCAAAAATGGGCAAATTTATTTTTGGTGCACGTAACAAAATTCACATCATCAACCTTGAGCACACCGTTAAAGCGATGAACGAAGCACTAAACTTCGTAAATCGTGAAGCAGCACGTGGCAACAAAGTACTATTTGTTGGTACTAAACGTGCAGCAAGCAACGTTATCAGCGAACAAGCCGCTCGCGCTGGTATGCCTTATGTTGACCATCGCTGGTTAGGTGGCATGTTAACCAACTGGAAAACCATCCGTCAGTCAATCACTCGTTTGAAAGAATACGAAAAACAAGCTGAAGATGGTACGTTTGCAAAGTTAACCAAACGTGAAGCGTTAGAGCGTACTCGCGAAATGGAAAAACTTGAGCGTGCCTTAGGCGGTATCAAAAACATGAACGGTCTACCTGATGCAATTTTTGTGGTTGACGTTGACCATGAAGCGATTGCAATCAAAGAAGCAAAAAACTTAGGTATCCCTGTCATCGGTATCGTTGATACAAACTCAAACCCAGATGACGTAGATTATGTCATTCCTGCCAATGACGATGCGATTCGTGCGGTAACGCTATACGTATCAGCGGTTGCAGATGCAATTATCGCTGGTAAAGAATACGCTAAAACTCAAGGCGGCAAAGCAGCAAATCAAGAAGAAGTAACTGAAGCACCCGCAGAAGCTGCGGCAGAATAAGGGTTACCGTAGTATCATAGCAGCGCATTGCTTGGGTTGTTATGATACTGTCATCAAAATTTTATAAACTAACTTTGATGAGTAAACACAAAATTAGCTTCTAAAAATTCGAATTTGTAGCGTAATATTAAAGGGCAAAAATCACCCATTTTTGTCCTTTAATCTTCAAATGTTTAGACAATAAACAACCCAATTCTCATCTATAATGATAATCAATTGAGGTATCTCATGGCAGAAATTAGTGCAAAACTGGTAAAAGAATTACGTGACCGTACAGGTCTTGGTATGATGGAATGTAAAAAAGCCCTGCAAGAAGCAGACGGCGACATCGAAACCGCAATCGATAACCTGCGTAAATCAGGTCAAGCAAAAGCTGCTAAAAAAGCAGGTAACATTGCTGCTGATGGTGCTATCATTATCGCTCAAGAAGGTAACAAAGCCTTACTACTTGAAGTAAACTGTCAAACTGACTTCGTGGCAAAAGATGCTAACTTCACCGCATTTGCAAACAAAGTAGCTGAACTGGCGCTTGCTAACGATACCACTGATGTAGCGGCTATCTCTGCATTGCCATATGGCGATGGTCAAACGGTTGAAGAAGCCCGTGTTGAGCTCGTACAAAAAATCGGTGAAAACATCCAAGTACGTCGTGCAGAAGTGATTGAAGGTGACAACCTAGCCTCTTACCGTCACGGTATTCGTATTGGTGTAGTGGTTTCTGTTGAAGGCGGTAACGCTGACACCGCAAAACATGTAGCGATGCAAGTTGCGGCATTCAACCCAATCGCTGTTGATGAAGCCAATGTACCTGCTGATACGCTAGCACGTGAAAAAGACATCATCGAAGCGAAAGCGAAAGAATCTGGCAAACCAGACGCCGTGATTGAAAAAATGATCACCGGTGGTCTACAAAAGTACTTGAATGAAGTGACTTTGTTGAACCAACCTTACGTTATCGACAACGAGAAAAAAGTTGGCGATATATTAAAGTCTGAAGGTATGACGGTTAAAGCATTCAAACGCTTAGAAGTGGGTGAAGGCATCGAGAAAAAACAAGAAAACTTCGCTGAAGAAGTAGCAGCGGCTCAAGCAGCAGCAGCTAAATAATAAGTGAAAACCGCTAGGTTGTAGACTTATTAAAAATACCCCATAAATTTGGGGTATTTTTTTGTCTAATTTTTTTTTAAATTCAAAAAAGCGAGTTGAAGGCTCGCTTTTTTATGTGAAGCGATTATTTGTAGATGAAGCGATTAATTGGCTGCGGCTAACGCTTGCTCAAGGTCAGCTTTGATGTCCTCAATATGCTCAATACCAATGGATAAACGAATCATGTCTTCGCTGACACCTGCTTTTTGCAACTCTTCAGCATTTAACTGGCGGTGCGTGGTAGTGGCGGGATGGCAAGCAAGTGACTTGGCATCACCAATATTGACCAGACGGGTAATTAATTGTAGCGCATCAATGAATTTCGCCCCTGCTTCACGGCCGCCTTTTAACCCAAAGGTTAGAATCGCTGATGGCTTACCACCAAAGTATGTTTGCGCAAGCTTATGCTCTGGATGGTCGGTTAATCCTGCGTACTTGACCCAAGCCACTTGTGGATGATGGTTTAAAAATTCTGCCACGGCTTGGGCATTTTGGCAATGTCGCTCCATACGCAAGGCTAACGTCTCTAGCCCAAGCATAATTTGCCAAGCATTCATTGGGCTTAGTGCCGCACCGGTATTACGTAAGGGCGCAACGCGTGCACGTGCAATAAACGCCGCAGCACCCATGGCTTCGACAAAATTGACACCATGATAGCTGGCATCTGGGGTATTTAAAATCGCGAAACGTTCTTTGTGAGCGCCCCAATCAAATTTGCCACTATCGATAATCACACCACCCACCGACGTGCCCGAACCACTCACATATTTGGTCAATGAATGAATCACAATATCAGCACCATGCTCAAATGGACGGCACAATGTTGGCGTGGCGACGGTGTTATCAATCACCACAGGTACACCTTTGCTATGAGCAAATTCGCTAATTTTTGCGATATCTAGCACATTACCCAATGGATTGCCAATACTTTCACCAAATATCAGTTTGGTACGCTCATCAATCAAATCAACCAAAGTCTCAGGTTTGGTATAATCAAAGAAACGCACTTCGATACCTTGACGTGGCAACGCATGGGCAAATAAGTTGTAAGTACCGCCATACAAAGTTGATACTGAGACGATGTTATCGCCTGCCTCACATAGGGTTTGGATGGTATAAGTAATCGCCGCCATCCCGGATGCCACCGTCAATGCACCGATGCCGCCTTCTAACGCTGCCATACGCGCTTCAAGCACCGCATTGGTTGGGTTCATGATACGGGTGTAGATATTGCCGGCAACTTTAAGATCAAAAAGGTCAGCACCGTGTTGGGTGTTATCAAAGGCATACGAACTGGTGTGGTAGATAGGGACAGCGACAGCTTTGGTGGTCGGTTCTGGTTCGTACCCTGCATGAATGGCGAGCGTTTCTGGGCGATGCGGTGGGCTCATACATATTCCTTTAATTTAGTTTAATTAGCAAAAAAATCTCTTTTGCATTGTAACGAGTTATTAATCAGTTTTGCAAATTCACAATAGAGCATTATTGGAACATTAATGCTGTTTTTTGGAATATCGATTCGTGGTGAATTGGCGTCTAAACGCCCGCGTTTAACACAGCTATAAGACAGTACATTGTAAACTATAGCTGATGTGAGTTTTAATTTTTTATAGATAATTAATCAGGCTTGCTCGGCTTGTTCATTGATTAAATGTTCAGTTAAATTCAACATCTCTTGATAGGAATCAAGTTTAAGCATAAAGCTCGTAAAATCATTGGTTTGAATATGAGATAGCCGAGTTAAATGTTTTAGCTCATACACCAAACTATTGACAACATCATCATATTGTTTGAGACGTAAAACTTGGGTATCATCTGCTAGTGTTTGTGTTATTGTTAGCAAGGTCTTGGCTTTTGTCACTAACTGCTCTTTGTCCAATACCTGCCCATATAAGGTATCCGTTATGACCGCAACAGTGGCTCTTTTGGTGGCAATAAAATCATCAACTGTTTGCGTATCTAAACTTAATAGATAGACGGCACGACTGATAAATTTATGGTATTCATCTTTTACCTTATCGATTTGCTTTGTTAAAAGCACCGTTTCGGTAATATCTACCACGCTGACAAATAAATGAATAGATTTTTTATTCGCGCTTTTCACCACCCGTAAAAATTCAAAATGCAGGTATTTCTTGTTGGTAACGCCTGTTTCATCTAAAAAAATCAACTCGACTGTTTTAAGTGGGTTGATATCTTGAATCAACTCTTCATCCACGTTGGATTGGTACAGGTAATTGATAAAATGCTGTGTCGCTCTGATATCTTTTTCGCTGACCATATTTTGTAACAACTGGGGTAATGTAAGCCCAGCTAACTGCTTGCGCCCCAATAACTGCTCTAGTTTTTTGGAATAATGCTCACCAATGACCATTTTATCATCGATGAGAAACAAGCCTTTTTTGACTGTGTTCATGATATCGCGCATATCGGTCTGCGCTTTATCAATCGCCACATCATCGTGATACATGTGTCTGATGGTGTAATGGATAAAAAAGATGATATAGGCTATCAAAGCAAAAAAACTGCAATAGGTCAAATAGCGCGAATAATCTGCGGTACGGTAGGTGTCATTGAGATAAGTGTCATAGCCAATATTCATCAACGACCAAATTTTGGCTTGGTTATGATAAGCAAACTCAGCCAATTCAACTTTGCCTTTTTCATCTTGCTCAGAGACTTGCGCGATTCTTTGGCGATAGTCTTGCCAAATAATGGCAAATTCATCCATCGCCGTTTCTTGCTTTGGATAGCGGGACAACTGTGCCATATAACCGTCTAACTCAGCCGCCTGTTTTTGTAAGGTCTGAATGATTTGTTGACTATCGTTGTGAGGCGTTACTGTTAGATGCTGCGCACTGGTTGCTATCTCAAGCGTCAAATCACTGATGTTGCCAATGATATCCATATGCTGGGTAGACTGGGTTAAAAAACGCGCAATGTATACATTGATAATCACGAATGATAGCACAAACAAACACAGCACCACTAAGCTTTGTAAAAGAAGCCGATACCTTTTGGTACGCACCATATATTGAAACAAGCTATCGTTATTGCTGACTTTCACGTAATTACCCTAGACCAAGATAAATTAGAAAAGATAAATTAGAAAAAATAAATAATAGATAAAACTCACCATTAAATACACAATTTACCAAAAGCTTTGAACCTGGTTATATGGGTTATACTGCTTATACCATCATAAACCCTAGAGAGCAATTCAGACAAAAACACCCTTAAAATAGTATCAAATACGCATAAACTAGCCTGCCAATTTAGCAAAAACAAGTGTAAAAGTATCTTTGGCTTGTAAAAAAACCCATAATGACCGTTGTCAGTATGGGTTTAACCAATGATATTAAAGCAGGGGTATTAAAGCGATAGTATCGAAGCCCTATGATTAAAGCGTTGACTCGTATCTAAATTAGCTTATAGCTGTAACTCACTGATATCTGCAACCGTTAAAAATAACCCACGCACTTTTTTTAGCAACGCCAATCGATTGGCTTTGAGGTTAGCATCTTCACTATTCACCATCACCTGCTCAAAGAAGTCATCCAATGGCTGCTGCAGTGTCGCTAGAGATTGTAAAATCTGGGTGTGGTTGGCGTTGTCAGTGTGTTGATGCGGCTCAATACTTTGCGCTGCAGTTTGCACCGCTTGGTACAATGCTTTTTCGGCAGGTTCTTGTAAATAAGCCGTTTGTATTTGGCTTGCAATCTCACCCTCAGCCTTGGCTAAAATATTGGCAACACGTTTATTGGCCTCGGCAAGTTGTTTGGCGGGTGGCAAATCACGGAAAGCTTGGACGGCTTTGATACGATGGTCAAAATCCATTGGCACTTGCGGTTGTAGCGCCTGTACCGCCATAATTGTATCCACGCTCACGCCTTGGTCTTCATACATGGCACGGTAGCGTGAATTGATAAACTCCATCACTTGTTTAAAAGTTTTTGGTAAGTCATCAATTTTGCCTACATAACCCAATAAAGCTTGCTCAAGCAATACTACTAGATTTAGTGGCAGTTGTTTCTCAATCAAAATACGCAGTACCCCAATCGCCGCGCGGCGCAGACTAAACGGGTCTTTTGAACCCGTTGGCGCTTGGTCAATGCCAAAAATACCGACCAGCGTATCCAAACGGTCTGCTAATGCCAGTGCCGTTCCAATGTTGGTCGCCGGTAATTTATCACCGCTAAATTTTGGCAGATATTGCTCTTCGATTGCCGCCGCCACCGCTTCTGGCTCTTGGTTTAAACGCGCATAGTAAGTCCCTGCCACGCCTTGTAATTCTGGAAATTCACCCACCAAGGTACTGGCAAGGTCTGCTTTTGACAGCAAGCCTGCCCGTGCCGTTTGCTCAACGTCTTCGCCAATTTGGGTAGCAATAAAGGCAGCTAGCTTGGCAATACGCTCAGATTTTTCCCAAATTGTCCCTAACTTATCTTGGAATACGCGGGTTTTAAGATTTTCAGTCAGCGCAAACAATGGCTGTTTTTGGTCTTGTAAAAAGAAAAACTCAGCATCAGCAAGGCGTGGACGTACCACTTTTTCGTTACCGGCAATCACTTGCGCTTTATCTTTACTGTCGATGTTACTGATAAAGATAAAATAAGGCTGTAATTTACCTTGGCTGTCAGTCAAACAAAAATATTTTTGATCCGCCTGCATGGTGCTAATCAAGGCCTCTTGTGGCACTTGTAAAAATCGTGGCTCAAAGCTTGCGCGTAGCGCTACTGGATAATCGACCAGCGCAGTAACTTCATCAAGCAAATCTTGTGGTACGATAGCAGTCGCGCCTACTTCATCGGCAAGCTGTTGGACTTGCGTTTTAATCTGTTGTTGGCGTTTGTCAAAATCAGCGATAACGTGCGCCTCGGCAAGGTTTTGCTCATAGCTGTCCGCCGTGTCAATTCTAACCTTATCAGGATGATGGAAACGATGTCCAAGACTATAACGACCCAATTCAACGCCCTGCGACCCTGTCTCACCCGACGTTAATCCTTGAATCGTCGCTGGCAGTACTTGGTCGTCTTTGAGTAGCACCAACCATTTGACAGGGCGAACAAACTCAGAACGCTCTGCGCCACTGCGCATGCGTTTGGCAATCGGCAACTCATCTAAGGCTTTTTGAAAAATACTCGGCAGTAACTCAGCCACAGGCTGACCGATGACATTCATTTCATAGCCGATATAATCGCCTTTATCACCTTTGATGGTAATCAAATCCTTGACGTCAATACCCAAGCCTTGGGCAAACCCTTGTGCCGCTTTGGTTGGATTACCGTCCTTGTCATAGGCAGCTTTGACTGCAGGACCGCGTTTTTGTTCGATTTTATCGGGCTGTTTTTCACTAATTCCTTGAATCTGCAAGGCAAGGCGACGCGGGGCGGCAAAGCTTTTAATGGTATCAAAGCGAATATTGGCATCTGTTAGCGATTGGGTGACATGGTCGTTAAGTGCATCGCGCAATGTTTTTAGATTTTTTGGGGGCAATTCTTCGGTGCCAAGTTCAAATAAAATAGTAGACATGCTAAAGCCTTGTTGATTCAAATAGGGTAAATATAGGCGATTATAGCAGAAATTTAAGCCATAAAAATGCCCCATCATTGGGGCAAATCAAGAAAACCATCAGCGCAAAACGAAAATTAAACTTATTGGCTGGCGCTTGCCGAAGTCGTTACAGCGGTTTTGGCGACTGGCG
The DNA here is from genome assembly GCF_031986685.1 of Moraxella sp. CTOTU47915. NCBI lineage: Bacteria > Pseudomonadati > Pseudomonadota > Gammaproteobacteria > Moraxellales > Moraxellaceae > Moraxella > Moraxella sp. CTOTU47915. Next base: position 179,038 of record NZ_DAMAAE010000005.1, on the reverse strand, counting down.
TATTTGGTGCCGCTTTTGGTTTGGCTTTGGCAGGATTGACCACAAAGTTAATGCCTAACAGCAACAGCGTCACCCCTAAAATCGGGCGCAATTTTTTCTCAGGTAGTTTACTGCTCAATAATGTGCCTACAATAATGGCAGGAATCGCGCCAATGAGCAAAAAGGTCAACATGTGAAAATCCACACTGCCTGACAGCAAATGCCCGAGACCTGCGACCAAAGTTAATAGCACCGCATGTACCACATCCGAGCCGATGATACGAATGAGGGGCAATTGGGGAAAAATGAGCACCAGCGCCATGACGCCAAATGCCCCTGCCCCAACCGACGATAAGGTCACTACTACCCCGAGCAATATGCCCATCAGCACCAATTTATATTTGGGGATTTGGGAGGTGAGACTGTCAGTTTGGTCAGTTTTGCGGTATTTGTCAAAAAACGCCTCGATACGGTTGCGAAAAATCAGCGAAATCCCGGTAATGGTCAACATCACGCCCAATATCAAGGTCATGATTAGTTTGATGGCGTTAATATTACCCAAGTAAGTAGCGACGAGATAATTGGTGACAATAGAGGCTGGAATACTACCAATCGCTAGCCATAGCACGATTGGCCAAACGACATTTGATTTTTTAAAATGTACCACACCACCAAAAAACTTGGAAATAGCGGCGTATAGCAAATCGGTGCCGACAGCAATATGCGGCTCTACTTTTAGCAGTAAAATCAGAATCGGCGTCATCAGTGACCCACCGCCCACACCCGTCACACCCACGCAAAATCCGACAAAAATACCCGCTAAAATAAAATAAAGTTCCACTCACCGCCCCTTATTACATGGCTTACTTGCTGCGGCTATTGTAGTAGAATAGCGCGTCGTTGCCCTGTGGCGATTGTTGATATAAATATGCGAGATTAGAATATTCTGATAATTTGATATTTTTTATTAGCGTTGATAACAAAATAAGCAATAAAATAAGGCATGAAAAAAGGCAATAGAACCTATCTATTGCCTTTTTTAGTTTGACCGTTCAAAGAAAATTTTTTCGTCGATGTGATGAAACTATTGTGATGTATCCGCTTCTTTCATCTGTTATTTTGAAATAGCTTCTTTTGGTAGATATTTTTCTAACGCATCGGCTTTATGTGCGTCATCCGCCAATGGGAAGCCCAATTTGGCGCGCGTTTCTACATAGCTTTGTGCGACCTTACGCGCCAAGGTACGCACACGCAGAATAAAACGCTGACGCTCAGTGACTGAAATCGCCCCACGCGCATCCAACAAGTTAAAGGTATGTGACGCTTTAAGCACCATTTCATACGCAGGCAGCGGCAGATTAAGACCGACCAATTTATCGGCTTGGCTTTCATAAAAATCAAATAATTCAAACATTTTTGCCACATCGGCATGTTCAAAATTGTAGGTCGATTGCTCTACTTCGTTTTGGTGGAATACATCACCATAGGTGACACGACCAAATTCCCCATCCGTCCATACCAAGTCATACACACTGTCCACGCCTTGGATATACATGGCAAGGCGCTCAAGACCGTACGTGATTTCTCCTGTCACTGGGAAACACTCAATACCACCGACTTGCTGGAAGTAAGTAAACTGGGTAACTTCCATGCCATTGAGCCAAACTTCCCAACCAAGCCCCCAAGCGCCGAGCGTGGGTGATTCCCAGTTGTCTTCTACAAAGCGGACGTCATGGGTTAGCGTATCGATGCCAATCGCTTTGAGTGACCCCAAGTACAATTCTTGAATATCAGGTGGATTGGGTTTGAGTACCACTTGGAACTGATAATAATGTTGTAACCGGTTTGGGTTATCGCCATAGCGACCATCCGTGGGACGGCGTGATGGCTGTACATAGGCGGCATGCCAACGCTCTGGACCTAATGCTCGTAAGAAAGTGGCGGTATGAAACGTGCCTGCACCCATTTCCATATCGTAAGGCTGTAACACCACACAGCCTTTTTCTGCCCAATAATTTTGCAAAGTTAAAATCAATTGTTGAAACGTCATCATACGAGAATTACCACTATATAGTCGGTGATTAGGCAAACCGTGTTTATCAAAATAGGTGTTCACGTGATTTTGATAAAGCGTCAGTTTTTTTAATTAGTCACATTAAAAATTTAAATTTTTTTGCGTCGCAAATAGCACTTAAAATAGGCAGTACAATTGCCGAACGATATTTTTACTTAAAACGCCCAAAATAGCAAACTTATCCAATTTTTTAGCTAGATCTATTGCCATGATTATTGAGCAAATTAATTGGCTGGCAAAACTACAAAGCATTAAAACAATATACATTTCGCGACAAATCAGTTACCGCATTTTAGCACTTTTTTACTAGATTTACGAAAATTCCTGTTACCCTTGAATAAGAGATTTTGACGATTGATTGTTAGCTTTTTTTATGCGCTTTTAGCTTTTTTAATCGCTTTTTTTTAAGAAAAATCAGCCAAATTTGATACGTCATCCATTGTCGTTTTAGTTGGGTTTTGACTTTTAATTTTCATTTTTTACCGCCATAATACCCTGTACAAGCTTTTACTTAATTTATGTTAAGTACTTGTTTTTAATAACTTTTCATGAGGTCAACCATGCTTATTTCGGCAAGTCTATTATTAGCTGCTACGTCGTTAACTTCTAACTGGTTGTTTTTAATCGTTCTAGTGACTGTCGGTATGCTAGCGATTGCGTTTACCCCTTATCGTTTTGTGTTGGGCTATTTTATGTTGGGCATGGTGTACTGGATTTCGGTGGAAGGGCTGCATTGGGCAGTGGTCACGCTGTCACCATTGACTGGTACGGATGCATATGTGGCGGCTATTGGCTTATCGATGATTCCGATTGTGATAGCATTAAATGGAAAACCCAAGTTCAACAAAGCCGCAAGTCAAGCTGCTACCAACCAAACCATGTTAAAAAGTAGTGTCCAAATGAGCGCCGGTCATCGTCCTGTGGTGTTAGAAAAAGATACCGATTTTCATCAAAACTTTGTTCGTCATGCCTCTGTGTTTGACTCAAAATAGTGATAACAACCTCGTAACCTTATCGCTATAGCTAGTTATTTAACCCATCATGTTGATGGGTTTTTTATGCGCTTTAGCTTGATAAAAGGTAAAAGATGTTCTGTGTAACGCTGTTTAAATACACAAATTAAACGCTTTGATTACAAAAAATGATACTGATATGTTTAAACATTACTGTAACTTGGCATGGATGACCTTATAATATAGTGTATAACAAAGCTATTAAATCGTTTGTAGTAGCGAATTATAATTTCTTTGAAATGAGTGACTTAAGTATCGTCATTTATTTCAAGACCTTGCGTATTGCAATATCTATAAAATCTATAATTTTGGAGGACACGTATGTTATCTCAATTAACCCAAATCAAATCAGATCCCCTTGACGTATTATTGTTTGCCGTTGGCTTGCGTCTAACCCAACTTGCCAAAATGGGCGATGACAAATTTAAAGGCTTATTAGAAAACCGTAATTTTACCATTCAACTCGGCAGCGACGCGGAACAAACGTCACGCTATTATGAGATTAATAACGGTACTTTTAGCCAACATGCAGGTCCAGCCAAAGAGCCAACATTGACGATTACCTTTAAAGACTCAATGACGGGTGTGAAATTGCTCACTAAAGGTGAGGCGACGGCATTTATGACGGGCATCCAAAATGGTGACTTAAAAATGTCCGGTGATTATTCACTGCTGATGTGGTTTAACCAAATCGCAAAATTTATTGTGCCAAAAGTACCTGAGCCACTTAAACCTGTGGTTGAACAAGCAAAACCCTTGATTGAAAAAGCCACACCTTTTGCTAAAGAACTTTGCAGCAAAGCCCTAGCAATGATTGGGGGCGCGAGCGCGGGTAAAGCATCTGGTAGCAGCAAATACTTTAATGAAGCCAACACCAAAGATGTCAATGCTGACAGTGATTCTGAAGCTACGAGCAAATTAGACACCCTTAAGGCGAAAGCGGCTGAAATTAAAGATGATGCGGTGGAAAAATTTGATGAGCTAAAAACCGAAGCCAAAGAAAAAATCGATGCACTCAAAGAAGATGCGAGCGGAAAATTAGCGGATATTAAAGACACCGCTAACGAAAAACTTGGCGAAACCAAAGAAAAGTTGGATGAGGTTAAAGCGCAAGCGGCTGATAAAATTGATGACGCTAAAGAAACTGCCACTGAAAAGCTTGATGAAGCAAAAGCAGCCAAAGATGATAAACTTGCGGATGCTAAAACCAAGCTTGAAGACGTCAAAGACCAAGCAGCTGAAAAATTAGCCGATGTTAAAAGCTTGGCGGGTGAAAAACTAGATGATGCTAAATCAAAGGTTGAGGAATTAAAAACCCAAGCCGATGACAAACTAGATGCGCTAAACGATGAAGCCAAAGAAAAAGTCAGCGAGGCAAAAGATAAAGTCGAACAAGCTAAGCAAAAGCTGACCGATGAAACGACGAGTGATTCTGATGCATCCGATAATAAAGCCATCGAAGAGAAGTATGAAGCGGCTAAAAATACTACTAATGCTCAAGATAGTACGGCAGATGATGATAGTATCCGTCCTGACAACGTGTTTGCCAAATCAGCCGATAATGACAACTTAACGCCTGCGCTGCGTAAATCTGCTGAAATTGAGGCAAAGCATGCGTCTGATGAGGTCATTGCCGACAATGTCAAAACTAGCGCAGTCACTGATGATAAATCACCTATCACCAATATTTCCATTACCCGTGGTGATAGCTCTCAAGACAAGTAAGCCATTGTCATTAAATGATAAAAAACAATCACTTTAGGTGGTTGTTTTTTTTTGGTATGATGAGACACCTTTTATCATTTTTAGCTTTGTTTTAATTAGGATTATAGCTGTCATGGCAGACTTATTAGCAATTCAACAATCAGAGCAACCGATTGGCACCACACTGACCCCCCAAAGCCGCCCAACTCGCGAGCAAATCCAAGCTTGGTTTGAATTACCTTTGATGGATTTACTATTGCTCGCGCAAAACAAACTTCGCGAACACTTTCCACCCAATGCGGTACAAATCAGTACACTGCTATCAATAAAAACAGGTAATTGTCCTGAAGATTGTGGCTATTGCTCACAGTCAGGACACCATAGCACCGACTTACAACCTGAAAAGAAAATCGAAGTACAAAAAGCGATTATCGAGGCCAAAAAAGCCAAAGCCGCTGGCTCTAGCCGTTTTTGTATGGGTGCGGCATGGAAGCACCCAAACGATAGAGATATGCCCTATGTGGTTGAACTCATTAAAGAAGTCAAAGCATTGGGGTTAGAAACCTGCATGACGCTTGGCATGTTATCAGGTAACCAAGCGCAAGTACTTGCTGAAGCGGGACTGGATTACTACAACCATAACCTTGATACCTCACGCGAGTACTATAACCATATCGTCACCACCCGTAGTTATGATGACCGTCTAACTACCCTTGACCATGTGCGTCAAGCAGGCATTAATATTTGCTCAGGTGGTATCATCGGTATGGGTGAAAGTCGTGATGACCGCATCAACCTACTCACAGAACTGGCTAATCTGCCGAAACCCCCTGAATCAGTCCCAATCAATATGCTGGTACCCATTGAAGGCACGCCGATTGCAGATCAGCTGCAAGGCACGCGCTTGCCTGTGCTTGAGTGGATTCGCACCATTGCTGTCACGCGCCTTGCTTGCCCAACTAGCTATGTGCGTATTGCCGCAGGTCGTGAAGGCCTAACCGATGCAGAGCAAGCCATGCTGTTTATGGCAGGTGCCAATTCTTTCTTTTATGGGAATCGTTTATTGACCACCGATAATGCTACCACCAACCATGATGATCAGTTGATTGCCGATTTAGGGTTGACGGTTGAAAAAGCCGAGCCTAGACAAATCCCGGTGACCAATGCGATGAATGGTCGCATCGGGAGTTTGGCTGTCGTTTGATATGCCAAGAAACCGCCGAAGTGGCGGTTTTTTCTTAGATGCTTTAACGATGCTTTAACAGAGTTAAACAGTATGTTAGTCAATTTTTCCCTTCAATCAGCCCTTGATGAACAGCGCCAAAAAGACCTGTATCGTCAACTGACGCCCATTAGTCATGGCGTCACGCCCACCATTGACATAGATGGCAAAACCTACGTCAACTTTGCCAGCAATGATTATTTGGGACTTGCCACCGACCCGCAACTCATACAAGCATTTAGCCAAGCTGCAAAAACCATCCAGCAAGTGGGTAGTGGCGCGTCGCACCTGATTACGGGGCATACGCTTTGGCATGAACAGTTGGATATCACCCTTGCCCAAGTGACAGGCTATGAACGTGCATTAACTTTTAGTACAGGGTATATGGCGAATGTCGGTGTGATTCAAGCGTTGTGTGGTAAAGACAGCGTGATTTTCAGTGATAAGCTCAATCATGCCTCCATTGTCGATGGGGCAATCCTTAGCCGTGCCAAAGTCATGCGTTTTGGGCATCGCAATTATAGCCAATTAGAGCAGCTGCTGTCGCAAAGTAGCGCTAAGCAAAAACTGATTGTAACGGATCATATTTTTAGTATGGATGGTACTATTGCGGATTTGGCTGCGCTGCATGCGTTAGCGGTTCGCTATGAATGCGCCTTGATGGTCGATGATGCCCACGGTTTTGGTTTGCCCTATCAGGCTTATAAAAAAGCCCAACCGCAAGCGGATATCTATATCGGCACCTTTGGTAAAGCGATAGGTACCAGTGGCGCATTTGTCGCAGGTTCGAGTGAGCTGATTGACTATGTGACCAATTTTGCCCGTTCATTTATTTATACCACGGCGATGCCCCCTGTGCTTGCCAGCGTGACTGAAACTAGCATTGCCATGTCGCACACCGATACTTTGCGCAGTGACCAATTACTTGCCAATATCAAACAGCTGAGTCAAGGGCTATTGCAGCAAAATTGGCAAGTAGCTATTGATAATCAAATACCGACCACAGCCATTATTCCTGTGGTCATTGGCAATAATGACAGAACCCTGCAGCTTGCCAACGCGTTAAAATCTCGCGGTTTTTGGGTGTCGGCCATCCGCCCACCTACAGTGCCGGTAGGCACAGCACGGCTACGCTTTTGCGTAAGCGCTCGCCATAGTGAACAACAAATCTCGGATTTACTTGCTGTCATGCAGACTTTAAAATAACGGCTATTTGCAGACTTTTTTAGGGCAAGTTTATTTAGAGTAAGCTGATTTAGAATAAGCTTATTTAGAGCAAGCTTGTTGAGTTGCATCATCATTGGGGTAAGCAATGACAGAATATTTTTTATGGTTTAAAGCTTGGCACGTGATTTCATTGGTGTGTTGGTTTGCCGCGATTTTTTATCTACCACGCTTGTTTGTGTATCATGCCATGAGTGCCGATAAAATCAGTCAAGAGCGATTTGCATTGATGGAGCGTAAACTGTATCGCGGCATCATGACACCTGCGATGATTGCCACTTGGATTTTTGGCTTGTGTATGCTACTACCCAATTGGGACAGTTATAAAACCCAAGTTTGGCTACATATTAAGCTAGCCTGCGTCATTGCGTTGACGGTATATCATGTAGCTTGTGGTCGATTTCGCTTAAAACTGATTGACAACCCTAACTATAAAACCCATGTTTTTTGGCGGTGGTTTAATGAGGTGCCGGTGTTTATTTTAGTCGCTGTGGTGATTTTGGTGATTGTTAAACCGCAATTTGGCGCGTAATCATTTTAGCACTTCAGGGATCAAATCATAGCGCAAGGGTTCAATCATAGAAGGTTGCCATGATTGCCTGCGCTATGTTCGGTGAGCGCAAGGTGTAAATACGGGTCAAGGTCAGCTTGTTTGAGCAGCCAATCGACATAATCAGCCGGCAAGTCTTTAATGGCAACCCCTTTATGTTTACCAAAGCGCATTACCGTGGGTTTTCGGGCATGTTCACTGGCTTGATACAGCTGTGCCATATCGGTGATGTGATGCTGATAGCAGATAGCTTTTAAGACCAAAAAGGTAAACCAAATATCGTATTTGGCACCATGCGCGAATTTGATATTTTTTTTGGCAACCTGCGGCTCAAAAAAACACAGTAACGCACCCAAACTATGGCTATCTAACTGCGGGAAAAAATGCCGTGCCAGTGCCAAAGTGCAAATACGCTTAATGTTTGATAAATCACATTTGGCATTGGTCAGTACGTCAGCATCAAAGTCAATATTGTGCCCAATAAGATACTCGCAGTCTTCTGGTAACTGAAAATCAGTATGCGGCGGCTTGTCTGCCACATCGTCGTCAAAAATCCCTGTGATGGCTTGGCTGCCCAAAGTAATTTTTTTGTGTGGGTTAAAGCGCTGCTCAAAGGCGTTGTGGGTCTGTAATATCAGCTCGCCTGCTGGACTAAACACCACGCCAATGTAGGCAATTTCGGTTGCATGTGGCTCAACTAATCCATGCGCTTCTGTATCTAAAATATAACTACTCATAACCTTAAAACTTACTAAATCGCTCAATTCACCCGTTGTAGACAATCATCATACACGATTTGGCGATAGCTTCGTTAGGTTTTAAGTATCTTATTCTCAGTATCTTGGGTACATCAATCGCTGCCTAAAGGTTTTGCTTGGTATTTGCCACTTCGCTAACCCTGTTAAATTAGCCAACTCAACCAACAAGGGTATGGGTCTCAGGATAACGAATACGGGTCGGTTTAGGGGTGGCGATAAAATACGCCAAGGTTAACGGTCCAAGACGCCCCATATACATCATAAACATAATCACCCATTGCCCGGGCTCACTCAAGGTCGGGGTGAAATTTCGCGATAAACCGACGGTTGACGATGCCGATATCACTTCAAATAAAATATCAGTCAAATGCCCTTCTGGCTCACATATGGTTAAAATAAACGCCGCTAAAGCAATCATCAAAATCGAGGTGCTCATCACCGCAAACGATTTTTTTACCAAGTGATCAGAGATAGCACGATGGAAAATCGTCACTTGCGGGTGCTGACGCAAATATGCCCTAGTCGATGCTAGGATAACCACAAACGTGCCGATTTTGATACCGCCACCTGTGGACATTGAGCCTGCGCCAATAAACATCAATATAAAAGTCAATAACGTACTGGCATCTGTCACTTGGCTATAATCAATATTATTAAAGCCTGCAGTACGTGACGTCACCGCCATAAACCAAGACGCAAACCACTGCCCAGCTTCGCTCAATCCGCCAATCGTTTTGGCGTTATGACGCTCAAGTAACCAATACCCCATACAACCAATGATATTGAGCGCTAGTGTACCCAAAACCATGACCTTGGTGTGCAGGGTAAATTTTTGCCAGCGCTTGTGTTTGATGATATCTAAAATCACCAAAAACCCGATACCGCCCGTGATAATCAGCAGACTTATGATAAAACTAATCATCGGCTGGTGCACATAGGCAGTCATATTGTTGCCATTTAGCGCAAAACCTGCATTGTTAAACGCTGAGATACACAGAAAAAACGCTTCATACATCGCATCTTTTAGCCCTTTTAGCGGTGCTAACAATAGCGTTAACCCTAAAAAACCCAAGCTCTCGGTGATAAAGGCAATTTTGATTACCGCTTTGGCGGTACTGCCAATTTGGTTGCTATGAGTACCCAACGCTTCTTGCGCCGTGATTGAGCCGGATAATCCCATTTTACCTTGCAGACTGGTCAATACCAAAATTGCAAAGGTCATAAAGCCTAGACCGCCAAATTGAATCAGCGCGGCAATCACCAGTTGTCCAAACGTGGTATAGTTAGCGGTATCTACGACATTTAGCCCCGTGACGGTCACCGCAGACGTCGCGGTAAAGGCTGCCGCTAGGATACTAATCGGTTGAATTGTTGCGATTGGCAATGACAGCAAAACCGTCCCCATCACAATTAACGCTAAAAACCCCAAGGACAAAATCGCAGGCGAGGACAACTGCAGTCCCTGTTTGGTAGGCGGCTCTAGGTCGTGAGTGCTGGGTTTTGATTTATCAACAATCTTTGGTTTTTCGCCTTTTTTGACTTCACGAAACGGCATATCTACACCTAATTACCTTTTTTGCGTGAGTGGTGAGCTAAATAGCCGTTTGGCGAATGGCTTTGGCAAGGCGACGCAGCGCTTGGGTATCACCACCCACCACCAATTTATCCCCACCTTGAAAGAAAAAGCCATCGGGTAATTGGTTAAAGATTTGCTGGTTGCGTTTTAGCATGATAAAAGTAATATCAGGATGGCTGTGTTGTACATCCGACCACGGGTGCCCTCGCCACTGCTCAGGCGGGTCTAGACGAACCAAAAACTGCTCGTCACCCAATGCCATGTATTGTTTGACCATCGGATAGTTCATTTTTTGGGCAATACGAATCCCCATGTCTTGTTCGGGGTGAATAATATTATTCACGCCTAAGCTTTTTAGGATTTGGTGATGGGAGTCGGTTTTGGCTTTCACCCATAGGTTTTGTACGTTTAGGCTTAGTAGGTTGAGTGTACATAGCAAGCTGGCTTCAAGGTTATCACCAATGCTCACGAGCACGCCGTCGAAACTTGCAAGGTCAAGCTCTTCTATGGTGTCTTTGTCGGTGGCATCAGCAATCACGGCACGGGTGACATGTTCACTGATGTCATCGACCAGTTTTTCATCAATATCAATCGCTAGGACTTGGTTGCCCAATTTTTCAAGCTCTCTAGCGCAGGTAATACCAAAAACACCCAGTCCGATAATGGCAAATTGCATTTTGATTTTTCCTTTCTTAGCCCACTTCCTGAGCAATTTTTTTTAAATCATCAATACAGATAACATATTTTCTCATTATTTTTTAGCGCGCTGACGACTGGCTTCATACAACACCATGCCAGTGGCGACACTGACATTTAAGCTTTGGATTTGCCCATGTTCATTGCCGGGCATCGGGATATAAACCAGCTGGTCGCAGGTATCTGCGGTCAAACGGCGAATACCGTCACCTTCTGAGCCCATCACAATCGCCACATCACCTGTCAAATCACAGTCTTGCACGGGCTTTGCCGTGTCATCGAGTGCCGTACCAAACACAAACACCCCTTGTTTTTTGATGTCAGTGAGCGTACGCGCAAGATTAGTGACTTGGATAAAAGGCATTAATTCCACCGCACCGACGGCGACTTTTGCCACGGCTGGGGTGATGCTTGAGCTATGATTTTTGGGAATAATGACGGCTGAGACGCCCATTGCCACAGCGGTACGCAAACACGCGCCAAGGTTATTCGGGTCGGTGATTTGATCAAGCACCAGTAGCAATAGCGGTTTTCGCTCGGTTTGGTGTTTGTCAACGAGGTATTTGAGATCTGCCTCATCTTGGAGTTCAGCAAAGCGGGCTTGCAATACCACGCCTTGATGCTGCGGACTTTCTGCAAGCTTGGTGAGTTTGTCTTTGGCGCTGATTTGTATCGCAATCCCGTAGGTTTGGGCAAGCTCGGTGATGTTGGCTACCGTGGCATCATCTTGTTTTTTACCGTCTTGAATAAAGAGTGTCAACCCATCGATACCGCGGTGTTGCAAGATGGATTGCACGGCATGAATGCCATAAAAATAACTCGGTTTTGCCATGATTGATGACCCTTTTCTTCAATTTTATATTTGCCTTGCCCCTAGCCTTGTATATTATTCGCTAGCCTTCTAGGTGGCAAATGTACTGCACGACTGCTTCATTACGTAGCTCATAACTGCTATGCCCTTCGACTAAAAACGCTTGACCGGCACGGTAATAAGTAAATTCTTCCTCGCCTGCCAGTTTGACTTCGCACTCGCCTGCCAAAATTTCGATACGTTCAGATGAGTCGGTTTTAAATTCATAGGCTGGCACATCGGCATCACAAGGTAGCACGATTCCTAGCATTTTTTTGCGTCCATCTTCAAACCAAACGGTCCGACTAAAAGTACGACCTTCATAGTAAACATTCGCTATTTTTTCTACCGATACATGGTCGAAACGATTAGGTGACGTCATGAGATTCTCCTTAAAATACACAGTCAGTTGACTTGATAACGCTGCCTTGTTATAAAAAATTATAAAGAATTATAAAGATGGGCAAGTCGTTTTGCGGCAACCCGCTTTTTTTAATCGACAAATGGGTTTTATAATCAAACGCAGTCCGTGACTTGTCGCAATCAGCCAATGGTATTGCCGATAGATTGTTAACGGTTGATAAAAAATTATGTTCCGTTATCCTTGTGCAGACGTTGTTTAGACCAATAGAATATCATCAAATTTAGTCAACTTTTATGACAATCTATGTTTTATGACAATCGATGAAACCGCCCTCAACTTGACTAGGCGAAGATTGCTAGACACAGATACCCATCAAAGATAGCCAGCTGACGGAAATTTGGATTTTTGCGTTGCTTATTTTGTAATTGTCCCAATTATGCTATTGTTTAGTGTGAAACAGCTAGATGGAATTTTTACTGATTTTTGAAGACTTGTCTAGGATTATTGTGAGCTTTTCATGACAAGGTTACAATAAAGTTTTTGCAAATTTGACCGCCAATGTGCCACTCTTAACGTCAATGATAGGATTGATATGCTGACACAGTTAACCTTACAAAATTTAGCACTCGTCACCAATGCTGAGATTGAGATGAATGCTGGATTTAACATTATCACTGGCGAGACAGGTGCTGGTAAATCACTGTTGCTTGACGCCTTGACCTTGTGCGTGGGTGGTCGTAGTGACGCAGGTTTGATTCGGCATGGACAGACCACGGCAGACGCTTTTGCAGAATTTAATATCGGTCAATTACCCGAAGTCATGGCATGGCTTAGTGAGCAAAATTACCCATTTGAAGACGATACGCTGCTGATTCGCCGGCAACTTGCTAACCAAAACGGTGCGCTTCGTAGTAAAGCTTGGCTCAATGGCATGCCCATTAGTATGAATGAGCTTAAAACCTTGGGTGGGTTACTGGTCAATATTCACAGCCAACATGCCCAGCAAAGTTTGCTGCGTCCGCAGTTTGTGATGGAATGGCTTGATAGCGCCACGGGCTTAAATAGCCAAGCAAACGACGTAAAACAGGCTTTTTTGCAGTACGAACGCCTTAAATCACAAGCCGCCCAGCACGCCAAAGATGAGCAATTGCGCCAGCAGCAAATTCAGCTATTGAGCAATCAATTAGCCGATATTGAGCCAATTGCCACTGTCTTATACAGTGAACTTGAAGCTGAATACGATGAATTATCTAACCTTGAAAACCTCATGCAGCAAGCCGCCTTGTCGGTGCAATTACTGGATAATGACAGTGATGAGCCCGATGTGGTAAGCCTGCTTAATCGGGCGATTAAACTGTGTGAAGCGCAAACCGAGCTTAGCCAAACCTATGCGGATTGCGTTGAACAGTTGTACTCAGCACATACCCAAATCGCTGAAGTGGCTAGCACTTTGAGCAATTATGCCGAAGGACAAAGCCTTGACCCCAAGCGGTTAGCGTTACTTGATGAGCAGTTATCGACGTTCCACCGACTCGCGCGTAAATATCACACCACGCCTGAAAGCCTTGTTGAAGATAGCCAAGCCTGGCAACAGCAATTAGATGATTTGCAATCAGTGATGTCGCCTGAAGCGATGGCAGAGCAAATTGAAGAAGCTTATCAAGCCTACCTGCAAAAAGCCCAAGCGTTGGATGACAGTCGCCAAGCCAATGCTAAGACATTAGCTGAAGCGCTAGTCGCACGGTTAAAAGCGTTGGCATTGCCCAATGTGCAAGCGGCATTTGAATTTACCCCACTTGATAAACCGCAAAGTATCGGGTTATCGCAAATTGAACTGCTATTTAGTGCCAATGTCGGTATGCCAATGCAACCGATTCACAAAATCGCCTCAGGTGGTGAATTATCACGACTAGCCCTTATCATGCAAGTCATTGATGCACAAGGAGTTTGCCGTAATACGACGACCGATATGGCAACCACCACCCGTCAGCTATTGGTATTTGATGAAGTGGATGTGGGTATCAGTGGTGGCACGGCGCAAGTGGTGGGCGAGTTACTGCGTGAACTGGGTGAAGAACAACAAATCATTGCTATCACTCACCAATCGCAAGTCGCGGCACAAGCCCATCAGCATATTTTGGTGTACAAAACCCAGCAAGAGAAAGCCCAGTCTCACTTAAAAATCCTGTCGGGCGATGACCAAGTGCAGGAATTAGCGCGCATGTCGGGCGGGGTCAATATCACCGAAGACACGCTCAAACACGCGCGTAGCTTGCTAGCAAGTCGCCGTGTCAGTTAATTTAATATCGCTTGTCGCTTTTAATGTTTATTGTTTTTAATGTTTGCCGCTTTTAAGTCGCTTTTAATTAGGTATGCCACTGAATGTCAAAAAACCAAAATCTTACCAACCATTTTTTGATAGCCTCGCCCAATATTGACGGCGGGATTTTCTATCAATCTTTGGTGTATATTTGCCGTCAAGACCAACAAGGCACGTTAGGGCTAGTCATTAACAAACCCATCGAAACCAGCAACGTTGCCAAACTGTTTGAAGAATTAAATATTGATGTGACCATCACCGACTTGCACCGAAAATTACCCTTAGATGGGGGTCCTATGAACCCGGAAGTTGGGTTTGTGCTCCATACGGGACAGCCCGATTGGGTATCTTCGTTTGCCATCACCGAAAACGTCTGTATCACCACTAGCAAGGATATTTTACAAAGTATCGCGGGTGGTCAAGGCGTTGAGCATTTTGAGCTTTGTTTGGGTCATGCCAGCTGGGGAAAAGGGCAGCTAGAAGAAGAAATCAACCAAGGCGATTGGTTTGTTTTGCCGGCATCAATGGGGCTATTGTTTGATATCGACCATCAGACTCGCTGGCAAGTCGCCGCTCAGCAGTTGGGCGTTGATTTTAACAAACTGAGTACGGATATCGGGCATGCTTAACCTGACTATGGCACAAGATACCCATCACACCCACACTATCGAAACGGTGATGGGGCTTGATTTTGGCATCGCAAAAATGGGTATCGCCTTGGGCAATACCTTAACCCAAACCGCAAGCCCGTTGATGCAGTTTAAAATGGATAATGGCAAACCCAATTGGGATGAATTGCTAAAAATTATCGAGTCATGGCAAGTAAGCACCATCATCATCGGTTTGCCGCTGAATATGGATGGTACTGCATCAGAGCTTGGCAATCGTGCCAAAAAATTTGCTCGTAGGCTTAAGCACCAGCTTGAGGAAGCGCATCGACCACGGCCGATTATTTTGGCGGATGAGCGCTTAACTAGCCGTGAAGCCAAAAATTTGGCTTGGGAATATGGGTTAATCAAAAGTGACAAAGAGCCGATTGATAGTATCGCCTCAGCGATTATGCTCGGCAGTTGGCTTAGAAGTGGCGAAGGAGCGCTGTTATCATGACTCAATTAAATGCACCTACTACGCCAACGACCAAAGGCTTTTCTGCCCCTGTTCTTGGTTTGATTGAGCACGCACAGCGACTCAACAAATGGTCAATTTATCTGGTTTATTTAGCAATTGCGCTATTTTTATTATTTGGTACCCTAAAGAGCTTGTCACAGTTTAAGGACAGTCAAACGATTTATACTTTGTTTCATTGGGTGCCTTACGGACTTGTTGGACTGACCATACCGCTATCCTGCTATGTGGCGTTTATTTTATACCGTTACCGTTTAAGCCAGCCGAGCATGCTTGCGCTGTGTATCGGTATGGGATTTGGCTTGTTTGTTATCAGTAGCTATGTCGCGCTAGCCGCCTGGATTGGGGTGGCGTTTATGTTTAAAGCCAATTTAACCCGTTTTTTTAATTTTATCCAAGAAAGTCGACAAACAGAAACTCAAAAAACAGAGACTCAACATGCCTGATGCCAATTACCAACTCGATACCCAAGGGCTGATTTGTCCAGAGCCGATTATGCTACTGCATAAAACCGTTCGTAAAGCGCAGTCGGGAGAGGTGATTCATGTCATCGCCACTGACCCTGCGACCACGCGCGATATCCCCAATTTTTGTCGTCATCTGGGGCATGAACTTATCGAGCAGCAAGACATCATCAACCCCCAACAACACCAAAATCCTGATCCGTATGCCAATGTGTATCATTACTGGATTAAGAAAAAAGCTGGTTAAAAAAACGCCCCCTTATCCCGAGATTTCAAGTCATTTATGTCCCAAGTCGCCGCGCGCCAACCTCGCCAAGTCAAAGCCTTACACCTTGATGATGAGCCCAGTTATATTCAGCAGTTTCGCCAAGAATTGCTGACGCGGGGACTTGCCACCAATACGCGCAATGCTTATATTCGTGACTTGATACTGTGTGAAGCCACCTGTAGCAAAGCCATCACCCGTTGGGATGCCAGTGACGTGTTAGCTTGCCTAGCGGCGCTCTATAAACAAGGCAAAACAGCGCGCAGCCAAGCGCGTGCCTTATCATCGCTCAAACAGTTTTTTTTATGGCAAATCAACGCTAATCAGCGTGATGACAACCCGTGTGAGCATATCAAGACCCCAAAACTTGGGCGCGCGCTACCCAAAGATTTATCCGAAAGTGATGTCGATGCCCTACTCGCCAGCCCAGACACATCGACCCCATTGGGCATGCGTGACCAAGCCATGTTTGAAGTGCTCTATGCGTGCGGGCTGCGTGTCTCTGAGCTTATTCATTTATCGTTAAGTGAAGTCAATCTCAATGCAGGCTGGTTACAGGTTACCGGTAAAGGTGATAAGACTCGGCTGGTACCCCTTGGCGAAGTGGCGATTGATGTATTGACCGATTATTTGAGCGTAGCGCGACCGCAATTATGTATCATGAAAAATGGCCGAGAAAGTCGCTGCCAAGCGGTATTTTTGACCCAACAAGGCGGCTACATGACCCGCCAAAACTTTTGGTATGTCATTAAGCGCTACGCCAAGCAAGCCGGCATCGAAAGCGAAATTTCTCCGCATACCTTACGTCATGCCTTTGCTACTCATTTGCTCAATCACGGTGCTGACTTGCGCAGTGTACAGATGTTATTGGGTCACAGCGATTTATCAACCACCCAAATCTATACCCATGTGGCTACGGCAAGACTGCAACAGCTACATCAGCATCATCATCCGCGCGCTTAAGGCTGTTTATAAGGTAAAAAAATAGCCCACTGACGGGCGCTTTTTTTACAGACAAATTTTTTGAAACCCATAAATCATAAAATCGGTCGTAAAGCGCATTGACCCTGCTTGCTGGCAGCGGTCGATTAATGCTTCACGTCTGGCTGGCTGCGCCCGAAACGCATAGGGCGTCATCGTCAATAAATCTTGTAACTGCATAGCGGTAAGCGAAATCGTGGTTTCCACCCGCGTTTGCTTAACCAACTCAAAATACGGTGCTAATTCATCGATAAATTTGTCTGAGTCGTGCGCCACGATTTGTTCAAATAGCCCATCACGCATCTCAATCAAGTGATTGACGGCAGGCTTGGCAATCACTACAAAACCCTGATCGCTGACCAACCGATGAAATTCATCCGCCAAAATCGGGCTAAAAATACTGGTCAACATACTCACCGCCTGACTGGCCAATGGTACTTGTGAAGCAGATGCCACTAAGCAATATTTTTGCGTGGTCGTGCTAATTGGTTTAAGTCGTTTGGCCGTAGCAAGTACGGCAGGTTTGCTGATATCAAGCGCGACTA
This sequence comes from Moraxella sp. CTOTU47915, assembly GCF_031986685.1. NCBI lineage: Bacteria > Pseudomonadati > Pseudomonadota > Gammaproteobacteria > Moraxellales > Moraxellaceae > Moraxella > Moraxella sp. CTOTU47915. The sequence continues at coordinate 161,328 of NZ_DAMAAE010000005.1, read as the reverse complement.
ACTTGCTTGGGTTAAGCTGTAAAAATCGCTCAGTGTAATATCCTTCGCCACAGCCAATGTCTAGCCAATTTACCGATGTTTGGGAGGATAATAGCCCTTTGCAAAAGTCATACAGCCCATCTTGCAGCGACTGATAAAACCCCGCTTGCAGAAAACGACGACGCGCCATAATCGACTCATCACTATCGCCAGGGTTTTTGCTATGCTTATTTTGCACCGGCAGTAGATTCACATACCCTTGTTTAGCGACATCAAAGTCATGTTGCCGCTGCTGCGGATTTTCACCGCTGCATTGCCAAACTTTTTCACCCACCTTTAGCGGACTTTGGCAGATCGGGCAGCGAAAATTTGCAGAAAATGTCGAAGGCAATGCCACCATAAAAATATCTCAAAAAAGCTTTTAAAAACCCAAAGCGTGTAACCCGCTGTAACTGCGCAAAATCAGTCGTCTATCAGACTTTGCAAAATCATAATATCTTCATGCACTTGAGCCATTTTTGGTTGCAATGCCTCAGGTATTTTTAATGCCAGTGCTGAATCTGCCATCGGATGCTGCTGTGATGTGTCCGTTGCTCGCAGCGATGGCAATTCAATGTTTGACACATCAGGGATGGTAGGAGCTGCTAGCTTAGCATTGGTATAAGTATTTAGGAATGACTGTAAATTTTTCGTGCCCGTTTTTTTATCACAGCATTTTTTGCTTAATACAGTTTCAGCGGATGGTGCGTCTGTAGTGGCAATAGCGCTTGCCAACGCTGCAACAGGGGTGCTAGGTTGTTTGAAAATTTGCCCTAGCGGCACATCGCAACTAATCCAGCCTTTTTCAATCAGTTGTTGTAAATCTAACTTAGACAATAAATTGCTCACCGCTTGCTCGCCCAAGCTAGTATTTTCTTTAATCAATAAGATAAACTGGCGTTGTCTAAGCGTCATTTCAACCGTGTTAAGCGCTTGTTTGCCTGCCTCACTACAAGCTAGTGTAACAGGGATTTCATTGATAGTTACTTTCAACACACACCTCCTTATTGTGACAGTGCTCTGCTATATCAGTGGCTTGTCATCAAAATTCCTGCATATAATTTAGTCATCACCATAGAAAAATTATAACATATTTAATTTTTTGCACATGCGCAAATAAATACAGACAAAAAAAATGACATCCAAAGATGCCATTTGATGCAAAGCGCCGTTAGCGAGCGTAGCAAAGTTAGCAAAGTTAGCGAAGTTTCAACGTCATCAGCCCTAAAATAACCAAGACAATGGTAATAATCCAAAAACGGGTGACCACTTGGGTTTCTTTCCAGCCGCCTTCTTCAAAATGGTGATGCAGGGGCGCCATGCGAAAGATGCGTTTTTTACGCAGTTTGTAAGAGCCTACTTGTAGCATGACCGATACCGCTTCTGCCACAAATAGACCACCCATGATGAACAGTACAATCTCTTGGCGCGTCATCACAGCAATGGTGCCGAGCATTGCGCCTAACGCTAATGCACCCACATCACCCATAAACACTTGGGCGGGATGCGCGTTAAACCATAAAAACCCAAGCCCTGCGCCAACCATGGCACCACACACGACTGTGACATCGCTATTATAAGCAATATAGGGCACGTGGAGATATTCAGCAAAGCGAAAATCCCCTGACACATAAGCAAACACCCCTAAGCCTGCCGCGACCAACACCACAGGAAAAATGGCGAGACCATCCAAACCATCGGTTAAGTTGACCGCATTTGAGGTGCCGTTAATCACAAAATAAGTAAAGATAATAAACGCCAAACCCAATGGTACAGCGGAGAAAGGAATTGACACGTTTTTAAATAACGGAATCAGTAAATCTTGCATGGCGTGAGCTGTCGCCACATGCGGCTGCTGACTGGCAATCCAGTACAAGGACACACCCACAAATAAAGCACCAACCGACAACCAAAAATATTTTTTGCGTGCAATCAAGCCTTTTGGGTCTTTATATTTGATTTTTAGCCAGTCATCTGCCCAGCCCACCGCACCAAAAATCACCAAGACCACCAGCAAAATCCATACGTAGGGGTTGGTTAGATTCGCCCACAGTAGCGTGGTCACCAAAATACTGCCTAAAATTAAAATCCCGCCCATGGTGGGTGTGCCTGTTTTAGCAAGGTGACTCTGTGGACCATCGTTACGAATGGCTTGTCCATATTTGAGCGCCCGCAGCCGTTCGATGACGCGGCCACCAAACACCATACTGATACCCAGCGCAGTCAGCACTGCCAATAAAACACGTAAGGTCAGCGATGACACAGCCGAAAATGGGGAATAAAATTGGCTTAGCCATTCAAATAACCACAATAGCACGAGTGGACTCCTTAGGGGGTTCTGGGTAAAAACAGGGGCTTAAGGTCCCTGTCATTATCATGATAAGATAAATAAAAATTTGCTGTGAAAACTATCTATAAAAACTGTCTCACGTTGACTCATCATCAAAAACCCATCATGAAAAGTTGACTATTTTAAGTAAAAATTTACAAAAAATCAGCCAATTTTTATCAAATGGCTGATGAAAGCGCTGTTTTTAGTTAGGATGGCTGACCGGTTAACTCGTCCATTACCTGCTCCATCATCATATAGCGTGAGCCTTTAAACAAGATATGCCAGGCGTCATCACTACTCGCCAGCTTATCTTTGATCGCCGCAAGTAGGGAGGCTTTGTCTGGATATGCCTGTGCTTGCATGCCGGATGCTTGCGCTTGCGCGACGGTAACAGGCGTTAACTCCCCCACCGTATACAGCACAGTCACGCCAGAGGCGGCAATAGCCTCACCGAGCTTGCGATGCTCCTCTTGCGCGGCGTCACCCAACTCACCAATATCGCCCAACACCAACATGGTGGGCGCACCTTGACTCACCAAAACTTGCGTGGCAGCAACGACGGCACTGGGATTGGCATTATAAGTGTCATCAATTAACGTATGTTTACCAAACTCAATGAAATTGAGTCGACCTTTGGCAGGTTTGGCGGTATCGAGTCCTTTGGCAATATCATCAATCGACAGCCCCAAGGCTTGCGCACAGGCCGCGGCGGCTAAGGCATTGCTGATGTTGTGTTCACCTGCAAAGTTTAAAGTGACGTTTTGAGTCTCGATTTCATCAATTTCAAAATTGAAATTTAGGCTAAAGGTGCTGGTATTACCGACTTCCACATCATCGGCAAACACATCGCCCATCAGTAGCACCGTATCTTCATCTGTTAAGCCAATTTCTTTGGCTTGTTGCATATCCACGCCAGCATCTGCCAAGGACACGTCACGCTCGCCAAAGGTGAGAATATTTTGGGTAAATTGTTGGGCATTATTGAGTAGCGTATCAAAATAATCATCACCAAATGGCACAATCGCTGTACCTGTGTTACTTAATCCTTGATAAATCTCAGATTTGGTCTTAGCGATATTATCACGCCCGCCAAACTCCCCCAAATGTGCCGTGCCGATATTGAGCACACAAGCGACATCGGGTTTGACAAGCTGCGTGGTATAAGCAATCTCTCCGACATGATTAGCACCAAGCTCCATGACGGCGTAACGATGCGCGTCGGTCAGCTCTAGTAGCATCATCGGCACGCCCAAATCATTGTTGAGATTGCCGCGGGTGATTAGTGTCGGCGCAATACGGTTTAAAATACTGCCAAGCATTTCTTTGGCGGTGGTTTTACCACTAGAGCCTGTAATCGCGACGACTTTTAGATTGGGATGTTGGTCACGGCGGTAAGCACCTAATTTGCCGAGTGCCAATTTTGTGTCAGTCACTACGAGTTGCGGCAAGTCACTTTCGACTGCACGGCTGACAATCGCTAAGACCGCGCCTTTATCTTTGGCAGTTTTTACATAATCATGGCCGTCAAAGTTATCGCCTTGGATGGCTAAAAAGATATCGCCTTGTTCGATTTTGCGGGTGTCGGTGATAATTTTTTTGGATGTCTGGGTAAAATCACTGTGAAAGGTTGGGTTTAGATCTTTTAGCGCTTCGGTTAAGTTGGCAGATTGCCAAATATATGCAGTCATTTTGGTCTCTTTGTTGGGGTCTCTTTATTCGGGTCTCTTTATAGTTTATTACTAGCGAATCTCGTCATCTTGCCCATCATTGCGCACCCATACTTTCTTGATTCCTGCAGGAGCGAGCAACAACACTTCGCAATTTTTGGGGCGCATTGCCAGTTCAAACTCACGGAATTTTTTCATGTTATATAGACGCGGGCTATCGCCAAGTAGCAGTTGCCAGATAAGCATGCCAATCCACATGCCGTGGGTAAATACTAGATAGGTGCCATCGGGCAAGGCATCAAAATACGCACGCACTTTTTGTACCCGCGCTACGAAATGCTCAAAACTGTCCGTCACCTCACTGGCTCGGTGCGCAGAATGCTGTTGCCAAAAATCATCGGCAATCACACGGATGTCATCAAATGACAAATCCTTGATGGTGTCAAAATCCAAAAAGTTAAATTCGTGCAATTCTTCGATGACAGTGGCTGTGCGCTTAGTGCTTTGAAGATAAGGCTGAGCCGTTTGCTGGGTGCGAAGATACTGGGATACAAAAATCTCGGTGACTGGCTCGCTGATATGGTCAGTAAGCCAATCCGCCAATGCTTGCGCTTGCGTCTTGCCAACGTCAGTAAGATTAATGGCATGATTGGGGCGCACTGCTTGCCCTGCATTGGACTCGCTTTGGGCATGACGGATTAGGTAGATTTTTTTCATGATGCTAGGCTAAGTTATTTGCCGAATTTTTCAATGGCGTTTTTTACCACCACTTTATCATCAAAATCGTGGCGCACCCCTTTGATTTCTTGATAGGTTTCATGCCCTTTGCCTGCAATCACCACGATATCACTAGGCTTGGCATGCTGCACCGCATATTCAATCGCCTTTTGACGGTCTGGCTCGATAATGGCTTGATAGTGCTGCTGGCAAGTCATGCCCGCTTGCATATCGTTCAAAATCGCGTTGGGGTCTTCACTGCGTGGGTTATCGGCAGTCAAAATCACTTTGTCAGCTAGGCGAAGTCCTGCTTGTGCCATCAGTGGACGTTTACCCTTATCACGGTCGCCACCACAGCCAAATACCGCCCACAGCTCACCTGTACAGTGCGATTTTAAACTGGTCAACACCTGCTCTAGCGCATCTGGCGTATGCGCATAATCCACGATAAAACAGCTACTGGTCGATGGCACCCGATCCATACGACCTGTGGCACCGCGAAGCGTTGGCACTGCCGCTTGGATTTGCGCCACACTCAATCCCATCGCGGCACTTTGTGATAACGCGAAGGCGCCTGCGATACTCGCCAACAAATTGGCCACATTAAATCGCCCTAACAGTGGACTGTTCACCGTTAATTCACCTTGTGGCGTGACAGCTTTTGAAAGAGCAATGGTCAAATCACCCCCTTGCAAACTAGGCAGGATGGTTTTGGCAAAAAAATCGGCTTGGTCATTGGTCAAGCTATACGTCCACACGGTTAAATGGGATGCGTTAGCCGCCTCAATCATCAATTCACTAAATTCATCATCTAAATTAATAATCGCGTGAGTGAGGGTGGGAAAATGTGCTTTATCAAACAGTCGCGCTTTCGCCTGCGCATAATCGTCCATGTCAGTATGATAGTCGAGATGATCACGGCTTAAATTGGTAAACATCGCCACGTTGATGGGTACGCCTTGCAGCCGCTGTTGGTGTAACCCGTGAGAGCTGGCTTCAATGGCTAAGGCTTGTACGCCTTGCTTGGCAAAATCATCAATCGCATGTTGCAGATTAAAGACTTCTAAGGTGGTGTGGGTACTTGGGGTTAAATTTGGCAAAACCCCATTACCTGCCGTGCCCATCACCGCAGTTTTGATGCCCGATTGACTGATGAGTTGGGCGACCAGTTGGCTTACGGTGGTCTTGCCATTGGTGCCTGTCACCGCGATGACCGCAGGCAACTGGGTGGGATGTTGCTGTTGCAAACTGGTTTGAATCAGAGAACCTAAAAAATCACGAATGGTGGGCAAATAAATAATCGGCAACATAAACTGCGACTGGATCGCGGATACATCAATTTCTGACAACACAAACGCCGCTTTGTCTGAGACTTGAGCAAGATAACCTGTAACTTTTTCCAAATCAAGGCTGTCGGTCGCGTTTTGACTCTTTAGCAATACAAATACATCGCCCTGACCCACTTGACGGCTATCGACCACAAACTGCCCAAATGGTTGATTCATGACAGGGTTTAACAGTTGTCGCACGCTTTCTGGTAGCGATAGCGCAGACATCATCGGTTGCAACGTAATCATAGCTTTTTCCATAGGGTTGTTATAAGTCATTGACACTTTCGATGCTGGTGGTAGTGGTTTCTTTACCCGATAGCGGCTTGTCAAACGGCACATTGTACAAACGCAAGGCTTCTTTCATCACACTGCGGAACACGGGTGCTGCAACCAAACCACCAAATTTGTTAATACGCGGGTCTTCAACCATGATGGCGACCACAAAACGTGGGTTGGAAGCAGGGGCAATACCGACAAATGCGGTACGATATTGGTCATTGTAATAACCGCCTTTAGGGTTGGTACGTCTTGCCGTACCGGTTTTACCCGCCACACGATAGCCATCGATAGCGGCTAAGGTTGCCGTACCGCCAGGCTCAGTGACTGACGTCATCATATCGACAATGGTAAGTGCATCGCTGGTTTTGATGACTTGCTTGGCGGCAGGTTTGGCAAAAGGGACGGAGACATTATTGGTACTACTGCTATTGAGCGCGTTATCACGGGTACTTTTAAGCAGCGTCAACGGATGCATCACGCCCCCTGCACCTAGCACACTGTAAGCTTGTGCAAGCTGCGCTAGCGTGACTTGGAGACCATAACCGTACGACACAGTTGCGCGGCGTGCGATTTCATTTTGCTCAGGCGTTGGCACTAGTCCAGCAGATTCACCGGGTAATTTTAGGTTGGTTTTTGCGCCAAAGCCAAAGGCTTTTTGCGTATCACTCATCGTGGTGGCAGGCAAAGAAAGGGCAATTTTTGCTGAGCCAATATTACTCGATTTTTGCAGTAGGGTACGCAGACTAATGGTACCTAAATTGCCATGGTCACGAATAGTATGCCCTTGCACCACCATGCTCCCTGGACTGGTATTAACCAGTGAGTTGGCATTGTATTGTCCTGACTTTAAGCCCGTGGCAACGGTGATGGGTTTCATCACCGAACCTGGTTCAAATACATCCATCAAGGCATGGTTACGCTGGTTTTCATTGGATAAACTATTTAAGTCATTGGCGTTAAACGACGGCCAGTTGGACATCGCCATCACTTCGCCCGAGTTGACATCGACAATCATGCCCGCTGCCCAGCGCGCCTGCTGTACTCTTCCGACTTTTTCAAGCTCTTGGTACAAGATATATTGTAGCCGTGAGTCAACGGTTAGTTGTAAGTCCTTGCCAGCGACTTCAGGTTTGACTTGTTCGATTTCTTTAATGCTGTTGTTTTTGGCATCACGCATGACCATGACTTCGCCATCTTTGCCCGATAGCATGTCATTAAATACGCGCTCTACCCCAGCTTGCCCTTGGTAATGCGTGCCATCTGTCATGTTAGTACGCGCCATAAAGCCTAATAATTGGGCATTGGGCTGTGGCTGTGGATAGTAGCGCTGATAAAACGTGTCGGTACTGACCCCAGCAAAGTTGGCATCAATGAGCGGCTGTGCTGCTTCAGGTTGCACATTTTTCATTAATGGAAAATAATGCGACCCTGCGCCCGTGGGCAATACAGCTTTTACCGCTTCTTTATCAGCAAGATTGATGTTGTCATTAATACGTACCGCATTTTTAAATTCGCTGACGCTAATGCCTGTCAATGCCGAAAGTTTGGCTAAATCCATATTCTGCAAGCGTTTTGCAACGCGCTCAAGCTCACGACTGACTGATTTACTCGGTTTAGACTTTTGCAGGTCTTGCTGGCGCGCTTTGAGCTCATAGTATTCAACCGCATAATCATGCGGACTAAAGTACGCCGAGGTTAACGGGGCAGAAATCGCAAGCGGCATGTTATTGCGGTCGGTGATCATGCCCCGGTAAGACGGCTCTTTTTTGACGGTGGTAATGAGCGAATTACCTTTACCTTGATAGTAGGATTTATTAATGACTTGAATGTATGCCAATCGTCCAAAAATCGCCACAAACACCAGCCCCATCGCTATCCAAATGGACTTAAAGCGAATGGCATCTTCTTCAATGCTGCCTTGGCGTGATGCACCACTACGACGCTTTGACGCATTAATTTTAGGGGCAGTGACTTTGAGCACAGGCACTTTGGTGGGTCGCCCTGACATGGCATTGGCAACTTTGGTGGGTATCGATTTTTTATTACGAATAGTCACGCGGTTGCCTCATCAATGCTGCGTTTCTGGATTGATAGCTGGAGTGTTAGACTCGTTGCTGCTGGCGTCACTAGTAAATACCGTGACTTTGTTGTCGTGAATAATCATACGATCGGACAAGTTAGGGTAAAACATATTGAGTTCAGTTACCGCGCGATTGGTCACTTGCGGGGTAGCGCTGAAAGTTTGCTGCTCAATCAGCATACGTTGGTGTTCCATTTGCAGCTGGCGAAATTGTTTTTTGAGTTTTTGAAGCTCGCCATATTGTTGGTGATAAGTTTGGATTTGCTCGACGACGCTCACCCCTGTCCACAAAATCGCAATCACTAATAGCATCATCGCAACCGTATAGATACTAACGCCGCGATACTCGGTATCGAGCATCTCGCTAATGCTGGTACCTAAGCCTTCACTGCTTTTCTTCATCGTCGTGTTATTTTTTACCGTTGTGTCGTTATTTTTGGCGGAGAAAAGACGCGTTTTTTTCGGCGAATTTTGGTTATCGCGGCCATTCGGCATGGGGTTACTCGTCAAGGGAGGCAGGGGCTGAGATTTTGGCATTTTTATATCAAAGAGCTTTTTATATCAAAGAGCAGGGTATCAAGATAAAACAAGTTATTATAACGCAACCCGTCTAAGTTTGGTTAATGCAATCGCTTTTTATTGTTTGTTATAAATATCATGTTACAAAAACGGCTATTTCTACAGTCGGGTTGCTGACCGAAGCCAAGCACTTCTGGCGCGCGGGTTGGTTTTTATTTCCGTATCCAACGGGGCGACACGCTCAGGTTTAGATAGCAGTTTTGGGCGTTTGGGTGGCATCGGCAAATTGGCATCTTCAGGATATTGACCTTTACTGTGTTTTTGCAAAAACTGCTTGATGATGCGGTCTTCTAGCGAATGAAAACTAATCACCGCCAAGCGTCCCCCTACGTTAAGCGCCATGAGCGATTGATCCAAGAAACTATCGATATCACCGAGTTCATTATTGATAAAAATACGCATGGCTTGAAAACTTTGGGTAGCAGGGTGCTTGCCTTTTTGCCAATTGGGATGTGCCTGCTTGATGGTTTCTGCCAGCGCTAGGGTAGAATCGTAGTGTTCCATTTGTTTGATTGCCCTTGCAATACGGCGGCTGTGTCGTTCTTCGCCATAGTTATACAGCACATCTGCAAGCACGGTTTCATCGACACGTTTTAACCATTGGGCGACCGACTCGCCACGGGTGGTATCCATACGCATATCCACCGCCCCATCGCGCATAAAGCTAAAGCCGCGGCTACCGTCATCAAGCTGCGGTGAGGACACGCCCAAATCTGCCATAATCCCATCGACCTGTTCAATGCCTAATCGCTGCAGATTGTCCTGCAGTTTGGCAAAACTATCATGAATTACTAGCACGCGCTTATCACTGGCTGCCAATGCTTGCGCCGTTTGTATGGCTTGGGGGTCTTTATCAAATACGAGCAGACGACTGTCTTTATCCAAATAAGTTAACAGCAATCGGCTGTGCCCACCGCGCCCAAATGTCGCATCGACAAAGGTGCCCGTTTTTTTGACGGTTTCTGTCTCTAGCTCCGCTACAGTTACATTGAGCACACTTGCCACCGTTTCTTTTAGCAAAACAGTTTCATGGATAAATTCAGGTGCGCTAATGGTCATAACAGGCTCAATGGGGCAATAAGAAAAAACAAATTCGCGAAACAATCGCTAGAATGAAAACAACTAAAAATCATACTTTATCTAATCTCCTATTATCGCTGAAGCAAGCCTAGGGTCAAGTAAAATCATAACCTTGGCTAAGTTTTATGATAAAAATGCTTATCTTTGATAAAACCTAGCCATAAAAAAGACGGTTATAAAACCGTCGTTAATACTCGCCATCGCCAGTATTAAAGGAGCGCCTAATCGTCATAGCCATTAGGGTTTTGGCTTTGCCAACGCCAAGTGTCGGTACACATACGCTCGATATCAAACTCGGCTTGCCAACCCAACAGATGCTTGGCTTTGTCACTACTGGCATAACAACTGGCAATGTCGCCAGGGCGTCTTGGCGCTATGCTATAAGGCACGGGTTGACCGGTAGTTTTGATAAAGGCATTGACCAATTGTAATACAGATGTCCCTTTACCTGTACCCAAGTTAATCGGCTCAAATCCGAGCTGGGTTTGCTGTTCCAAATACTGTAAAGCGGCGACATGCCCTTTTGCCAAATCAACCACATGGATGTAATCTCGCACGCCTGTCCCATCCACAGTATCATAATCATTGCCAAACACGCTTAACTGCGGCAGCTTACCCACTGCCACTTGGCTAACATAGGGCATCAAATTGTTTGGAATGCCATTTGGATTTTCACCTATGGTTCCGGTATGGTAGGCACCAATGGGATTAAAATAGCGCAGTGAAATTAATTGCCAGTGGTTATCTGATTTTGCCAAATCTTCAAGCATATGTTCAATCATCAGCTTGCTTTGCCCATACGGATTGGTCGCAGAACGCGGTGAGGATTCGACAATCGGCAAGGCTTCTGGGTCGCCATACACGGTTGCTGATGACGAGAAAATCAAGTTTTTTACTTGGGCGTTGGTCATCGCATCGAGTAGATTGAGCGTGCCTGCGACATTGTTTTGATAATACCAAAGTGGCTTGGCAACCGATTCACCGACCGCCTTTAACCCTGCAAAATGAATCACCGCAGTGAAGTCATGCGCGGCAAAGGTTTTGGCAAGCAGCTGTGTGTCCAAAATATCGCCTTCGATAAATTCAATAGACTGCCCCACAATTTGCTGAACGCGCGCCAGCGATGTGGGACTACTATTGGATAAATTATCATATACCACAGGGGTGAATCCTGCGGCAATTAGCTCAATTAACGTATGTGAGCCGATATAGCCTGCACCGCCAGTCACTAAGATTTTTTTGCTTTGATTTATCATTGTTTTGCCTATTTTTTACAGCCTATACCGGTATAAAAACCAACGAGCTGCTGAATTTGTGGTTCGGTTAACGTATTTTTTGCATCAAAAATGGGTAATGCAATGTTATTTAAACGATTGATATCCGGCTTGATTGGTAGCGACCAATTGACAATAAACAACGCTTGCACTTGCGTAAGCGGCGCATAGGCATCGTCGGTTAATGAAAACAGCGGATGATTACCGTATAACTCTAACAATTCTTCTTTGGTATTGTTGGCATACACAATCGTCTTGATATTATATGACCATAACAATTTGATCAGTGGGTGAAACGCTGAATGGGTGGTGCGTCCTGTACCATTACGATAGCCTGAGCCCCAAATCATCACCGTTTTATTTTCGATAAAGCCATCAAAATATTGCCAAAATTCACGGAAAATCAGTTCTTTTTGGTCTTCATTAATGGATTTTACCGCCTCTAACAACGACGTCTCTACTTGATTGTGCTTAAAACCATCAATCAAAAAATCCAATTCTAGCGGTAATGACTTGCCACCAAATCCCCAACCTGCTTTGAGATAATCTTTACCAATGCGTTTATCAAGCCCAAGGATTTGCTCAACTTGTTTGATATTGACCTGTTCACTGGCGGCAAGACGCGCCATTTCATTCATGAAAGACAAGCGTGTTGCCAGCATTCCCATGATACTACTGCGCGCAAATTCTGCCGTTTTGATATCAGTAATAAAGTGCTTGTCACTTTTTTCAATAAAAAACAGCAAAATGTTGTTGTACGCGCTACTGCCTTGCGATTTTTCACCAATCAGTGCCAAATCGGCTTGGAAAAAAGAACTAAAATTCGCCCCGTCTTTCATAAAAATAAAGGGAAGATAATACACCCAAGTAGTCGTCAATTTGCGCGCGAATTGTTCAATCTCACCAATGGCTTTGACACCGCTGATGATAATCTGGGTGGTGGGGTTAAAGTGAAATGAGCCAAATTGCGCAAGCGCCTGCGCTGATACACCATCGACAAACAACCAAATATCATCTGCGCTGACATAGGCTGAAAAATCATGGGTTGGCAAAGGCTGGGTAACGATGTTGCCTTGAGATTGGTACAACTGCCACAGTAGCACCATCTGCCGATCAAACTGGTAATCATTCATGACCTGCTGAAGGCTATCATCATCGGTCAATAGCCTGACTTGGTATTGAAGGGTGGCAAGCAAAATACAGGCATTGATTGATTCATTGGTACTGCCAATTACATATACAGTTTTTGTCATTGTTTTCTTCTTTTATCCCTATCTATCATCAGCTTGCAAAGGTTGTTTTAATGGTATTTAGCAACTGATTGGTTGAGCTATCAAATGGCTGCGCTTGTTGCGGCGATAATTCTTGCGTTGATACCAAGGCATCAAAGACGGCATTAGCCATCACTTTACCCACTTCAACCCCCCACTGGTCAAATGGGTTAATCTGCCAAATGACTGACATAACAAATACTTTGTGCTCATACAGCGCAATCAATGACCCTAACGTTCTTGGGGTCAGCTGTTTGAGTAGGATGGTCGTTGACGGCTGATTGCCGCGATAATGCTTGAATTTATCCATACCATTATTGCTGTCTTTGATGGCGGCATTACCAAACGCCAACACTTGGCTTTGCGCTAAGCAGTTGGCAAGCGAAAGTCCATGCTGCTCAAGCAAGTTTTTATTGATTGTTTGGGCATCTGCGTAGCGTTTGATGGGCGCAATAAAATCACAACTGACTGCCTGTGTGCCTTGATGCAGCAACTGATAAAACGCATGCTGGGCATTGGAGCCAATATCACCCCACAAAATCGGACAAGTACTGTAAGCCACTGCCTCACCTTGGCGATTGACGGATTTACCGTTACTCTCCATCTCAAGCTGGGTTAAGTAGTTGGGGAAAAAAGATAACCGACCATCATAAGGTAACACCGTATGGGCATTAATGTGCAAAAACGTACTGTTCCAAACACCGAGTAGCCCTAACAACACAGGCATGTTTTGAGTAAAATCGGCGGTGGCAAAATGCCGATCCATCTCATAGGCACCTGCTAGCAATTCATAAAAATTGTGCATGCCAATTTTTATGGCAATTGCCAGTCCAATCACCGACCACATGGAGAATCGACCCCCAACCCAATCCCAGAGCATTAGTTGGTTATCGACATGGATACCCCATTCTGACATCTTATCGGCTTTGGTAGAAATCCCAATAAAATGACGACGCAAAATAGTGGCTTTGTTATCATGACTGGCTAACAACCATGACATCGCCGTCTTGGCATTGGACAGCGTATCAATGGTGGAAAATGATTTTGACGAGATAATAAACAGCGTGGTTTGCGGATTTAATACCTTAAGCAAACTATCGAGCTGGGTGCCATCCATATTGGAGACAAAATGCACATTGATAGCAGTATCTGTCCATTCTTTTAGTGCCGTTGTTGCCATCACTGGCCCTAGATCTGAGCCGCCGACCCCGATATTCACCACATCGGTGATTGCCTGCCCAGAATAACCACGCCAGACCCCATTACGAATCCGCTCCACCAACTTTTCCGCTTTTTGTAAGCTTGTATGCACTTGCTCAATGACATTGACACCTTCGACCCAAACTTGCTCACCTTGCGGCTGTCTTAACGCGGTATGCAATGCAGGGCGATGCTCAGTATCATTCACGATTTCGCCTGTCATCAAGCGATGGATTTCTTGCGCTAACTCACGCTCATTTGCCAGTGTAATTAAATTACTGAGCACAGCCTCATCAATTTTTTGTTTACTAAAATCCATGATCATGTCGCACGCAGCAACGCGGTACTGTGAGCCGCGATTGGATTGTTGGCTAAACAATTGATTAAGCGTGGCCATACTATCTGCCTGGGTAGACAGTGTTTGCCATGTACGATTCGCACTTGTATCAGTTGACATTCGTCTATGACCCTATATTAATTTGCTGTATGTTGAAACGCTTCAACACCCAATTGGGTGGCAAAGTAACCCACGGCTTGTAAATAGCTATTCATGTCACCTGCATCAAAGCTATTACCCACCATGCTAACCACGTCTACCCCTTGCGTGCTAATAAGCGCGTCAATGGCATCGGTCAGCTGAATTTCCCCACCCACACTTGGCTGCGTGTTGGCTAGATAATCAAAAATAGCATTATTAAACACATAGCGCCCAACGACAGCCAAGTTAGAGGGCGCGTCCTCAGCTTTGGGCTTTTCCACAAACCCCGTCACAGCAAACGATTGGTTTTGTTCAGACTTCGCTACCATTTGTGTGCTGGCTAGCTTGGCAATGCCATATTTATGAATATCACTTTCTTTGACAGGATCAACCAATATCTGTGAATGTTGCTGCTTGGCAAACTGCTGTAGCATGTAGGCTAAATTCTGCTGAGTATAGTCAGTGTTATAAGGGTTCAAAATCACATCGGGTAACAGCACAGCAAACGGTTCATCACCTACAATGGCACGGGCTTGCAAGACGGCATGCCCTAATCCTAACGGTTTGCCTTGGCGCACACTGGTAACTGTGACCCCTGCAGGTAGCCAGTTTAAACTATCGGCTAGCGCCGCTTTGCCTTTACCGCGTAACTGGGTATCAAGCTCGCTATTGATGTCAAAATAGTTTTCAATGGCGGTTTTTTGCGCATGATTGACCAAGACAATATTGGTTAAACCTGCGGCAATCGCTTCTTCAACGACGTATTGAATGGCTGGTTTATTGCCAAGTGGTAGTAACTCTTTTGGCACGGCTTTTGATAGTGGTAACATACGCGTGCCGAACCCTGCCACAGGGATAACAGCGTGAGTGATTTTTTTCGACATAGTGACTCTTAATAAGACAAGTTTTTCAAATAGTTTACATCAAGCTTAACATATTTTTATGGCAAATATTTTATCTGCCCAAATATTTTAAAGGCATTATTAAAATTGATTGAGGGTATTTTGCTAACACCAGCGTTTGCTAACACCAGCGGATAATAAAAAAGCAGATAACCCAATGATTATCTGCTCTTGATTAGTCAAAATAGCGGATGATTACCAACCAGTAACTTCTTTTACTTTTTCACCGATTTTTGAAGGGTCACGGGTATAAGCAATACCAGCTTCTTCAAAGGCTTTGAATTTTTCTTCCGCTGTACCTTTACCACCTGAGATAATCGCACCGGCATGGCCCATACGTTTACCTTTTGGTGCTGTGACACCTGCGATATAACCAATGACGGGTTTAGTCACGTGGTCTTTGACATATGCAGCCGCTTCTTCTTCAGCCGTACCACCGATTTCACCGATCAATACAATCGCTTCGGTTTGTGGGTCGTCTTGAAGCAATTTCAATGCGTCGATTTGGTTCATACCTGGGATTGGGTCACCACCGATACCGATACAGGTTGATTGACCAAAGCCAAGTTTAGTGGTTTGGGCAACCGCTTCATAAGTCAATGTACCAGAACGTGAGATGATACCGACTTTACCTTCTTGGTGGATATGACCTGGCATGATACCGATTTTGCATTTACCTGGGCTGATGACGCCTGGACAGTTTGGACCCACCATACGGATGATTTCTTCGCCCTTGGCTTGTAGGTCAGCGTTGACATTTTCTAGGTAACGTTTGGCTTTTAGCATATCTAGGGTAGGTACGCCTTCGGTGATGACCACAATCAATTTTACGCCAGAGTTAATCGCTTCAACGATTGAGTCCAATACAAATGGTGCTGGTACAAAGATAACAGAGGCATTAGCACCCGTTTCTGTTACTGCCTCATCCATGGTATCAAATACTGGACGGTCAAGGTGGGTTGTACCGCCTTTACCTGGGGTCACACCGCCAACGATGTTGGTACCATAAGCAATTGATTGCTCTGAGTGTAGAGTACCGTTTTTACCTGTGAAACCTTGCACTAATACTTTAGTGTCTTTTCCAACTAATACGCTCATTGTTTTTCCTTTTACTTTTTATGTTTGATTTAAACGATTAACCAGTAGGGCACATAGCCCTACTCGCTCATACCTATACTTTCTTCATTAGGCATTATTAACCGCATCAACAATTTTTTGACCGGCTTCAGAAAGACCTTCAGCAGGAATTAATTTAAGACCTGAATCACGTAGGATTTGCGCACCTTTTTCAGCGTTATTACCTTCAAGACGCACAACCACAGGCACGGTGACGTTGACTTCTTTCACCGCTTCGATAATCGCTTCGGCAATCATGTCACAACGTACGATACCACCAAAGATGTTGATGAGTACGCCTTGGACTGATTTGTCTTCAAGAATTAATTTGAATGCTTCAACCACACGTTCTTTGGTCGCACCACCGCCTACGTCTAGGAAGTTAGCGGGTTGACCGCCGTATAGTTTGATGATGTCCATGGTTGCCATCGCAAGACCGGCACCATTCACCATACAGCCGATGTTACCTTCAAGCGCAACATAGTTTAGGTCAAATTCTGAGGCTTTTAATTCACGCTCATTTTCTTGTGATTTATCGCGTTGTTCAGCGACTTTTGGTAGGCGATAAAGGGCATTTGAGTCGATGCCGATTTTGGCGTCAACACAGGCTAATTCGCCAGATTTACGAACCGCTAATGGATTGATTTCAAATAACGCGAAGTCATTTTCCGTAAAGGCTTTATAAGCCCCTGTCATCAATTTGGCAAATTCGTTGATTTGTTTGTCTTTTAGACCCAGTTTAAAAGCCACTTCACGAGCTTGGCTAGGTTGTAAGCCCACCAGTGGGTCAACTTCTACTTTCAAGATTTTTTCTGGGGTCTCTTCGGCAACTTTTTCAATTTCAACACCGCCTTCAGTTGACGCCATGAATACCACACGACGGGCTGAACGGTCTACTACTGCACCTAAGTACAATTCAGTTGCGATTGGGTACATGTCTTCGGCGATAAGTACGCTGTTAACAGGTTGACCGTTGGCGTCAGTTTGGTAAGTTACCAAGTTTTTACCAATTAATTCTTCAGCAATTTGTTTGGCTTCTTCACGCGTTTTAGCGATTTTTACGCCGCCCGCTTTACCACGGCCACCGGCATGTACTTGGGCTTTAACAACCACAGCACCGGCGTTGCCTGCCATTTTGTCAAACGCTGCTGCGGCTTCGTCGCCATTTTTAGCGATGATACCTTCTTGTACTGGCAATCCATAGCTTTTTAATAATTCTTTGGCTTGATACTCATGTAAATTCATGAATTTATCCTCTCGGTTTTGGTTTACATTGTTTTAAAATTATTTTTGAATATTGTGGTCAACAGTAAGCTAACCTAGTTGATAATGAGGTTAGCTCACTTGCCTTATTCAAACTATTGATGCATAAGCTAATTAGCCAAGTTACTTATGAACTAAGTTACTTGTGAGCCAAGTTACTTGTGAACTACGTTACTTGCGCTTACGTTGAATCGCATGAATCGCACGACCATCCGCTGATAGCACCGCCTCGTGTACCGCTTCAGAAATGGTTGGGTGAGCAAACGTCATCAATTGTAAGTCTTCAATACTTGATACGAATTCCATCGCAATCATGCCTTGATGAACGATATCGCCTGCGCCCGCTGACACGACATGCATACCCAGTAAACGGTCAGTTTTGGCATCGGCAACCACTTTGATAAAGCCTTGGCCTTCACCAGCAGCTAACGCACGGCCATTGGCGGCTAGGCTGAATTGACCTGTTTTGACTTCATGACCTTGCTCTTTGGCTTGTTCTTCAGTCAAGCCTACCCATGCAATTTCTGGGTGTGTGTAAATCACGCTAATAATGGTGTCATAATTGACTTGAACTTTTTCACCATGAATACGTTCAACTGCCATCATGCCTTCTTCCATCGCTTTGTGTGCCAGCATTGGACCACGCACCAAGTCACCGATTGCATATACGCCATCAAGGTTGGTTTGACAGAAGTCATTTACCGCTACCAAACCGCGTTCAGTAAGCTCTACCCCTGAATTTTCGCCAAGTAGGTTTTCTTTATAAGCACGGCGACCCACACAAACGATGAGTTTATCGAAGGTTTCTTGTCCTGCTTGACCTTTTGCGTCAAACGATACAAGTACCTGACCATTTTCTACTTGAGCTTGAGTGACTTTGGTATCAATACGGATATCCATGCCTTGGGCTTTTAGTAGTTTTGCCGCTTCTTTGCTCACGGCTTTGTCCGCCGCTGCTAAAAATTCTGGCATGGCTTCAAATACTACGACTTCACTACCCAAACGACGCCATACCGAACCTAGTTCAAGACCAATCACACCACCACCAATGACGCCTAAACGCGCAGGCACTTCGGTAAAGTCTAACGCACCGGTTGAATCAACAATATATTCGTTATCAATCGGGGCAACAGGGATATCAATGGGCACAGAACCAGAGGCTAAAATCACATTTTTAGCGGTAATGGTGGTAGGCGCAGAACCATCTAATGGGGTAAATTCAACGTGTTTATCCGCACCTTTACCATCAAGTAATTTACCTGTACCTTGTAGCCAGTCAGCACCGTTACCTTTTAATAAAGCAGCCACACCACCGGTTAATTGTTTAACGATAGCGTCTTTACGACTTAACATTTTGCTGATGTCAATCGCCACCTCACCTGTGGTGATACCGTGGTCAGCTAAGTCATGTTTGGTTGCTTCATAGCGATGTGAGCTGTCTAACAATGCTTTTGAAGGAATACAACCGACGTTCAAACAGGTACCGCCTAACGCTGGCTCACCTTTATTAATACGTTTTTCAATACAAGCCACGCTCATACCTAATTGGCCTGCACGGATAGCTGCTTCGTAGCCACCAGGGCCGCCACCGATAATTACCAAATCATAGCTTTCTTTCATAATCTTCACCAAAAATTTGAATTGTTATTGTTAAAGTTGTTAAACAAAAAAGCCTGTATCAACCTTTGCCAATACAGGCTTTTTTCATTATAAATCGAGAAGTAGCATCGCTGGGTTTTCAACCAATTCTTTGATAGTGACCAAGAATTGTACCGCTTCTTTACCGTCAATTAGGCGATGGTCATATGAAAGTGCTAGGTACATCATTGGTAGAATTACCACTTCACCGTTCACTGCCATTGGGCGTTCTTTTGTAGCATGCATACCCAAAATCGCTGTTTGTGGTGGATTGATGATTGGGGTTGACATCAATGAGCCAAATACCCCACCATTGGTAATGGTGAAAGTACCACCCGTCATGTCTTCAATACCTAATTTACCTTCACGCGCTTTTGACGCATAGTTACCAATCGCACGTTCGATATCTGCCATACCCAGTTGATCAGTGTCACGTAATACCGGCACCACAAGACCACGGTCGCTCGATACTGCAACACCCACATCATAATAGCCATGATAAACGATATCGCTGCCATCAATAGAGGCATTTACCGCTGGAAAACGTTTTAACGCTTCAGTAGCAGCTTTTACAAACAATGACATAAAACCTAGTTTTACACCGTGACGTTTTTCAAAACGCTCTTTGAACTCACTACGTAAGTCCATGATAGGTTTCATGTTCACTTCGTTAAACGTCGTCAACATCGCAGTTTCTTGGGTAGCGGCTAACAGACGCTCAGCAACACGGGCGCGTAAACGTGTCATTGGCACACGTTTGTCTGCCCGTTGACCAACGGCATTGGCAACCACTTGACCGTTGTCTGCTTTAATTGCATTGTTGGCTTTTAAGGTTGGGTTTGCCATGTCTTCTTTGGTCACACGACCGCCACGACCTGAACCTTCAACGTCTGCAGGATTGACGCCTGTGGTATTCGCTGCTTTACGAACCGCTGGACTTTGGTCTTTATAATCTGCTTCAGCAGTCGCTTGAGCGGTAGGCGCTTGTTGTGCAGCTGCAGGCGCAGCTTCAGCTTGGGTAGCCGGTGCTTGGGTTTCGGCAGGTTGGCTTGCTGGTGCAGCCGCGGTTGCGCCTTCAGTCAGCTCACCGATGACTTCAGCAGAAAGTACTGTGTCATCAACTTGTTTAAGAATTTTGCTAAGCACGCCGTCAGCTTGTGCTACCACTTCCATCACAACTTTATCGGTTTCGATTTCACACAATACAGCGTCACGGCTTACTTGATCGCCTTCATTAAAATTCCAAGCAACAATTGTACCGTCAGCAACGGATTCGGGGAAAACGGGGACTTTAATCTCACTCATGGAAAACTCCTAGTTAATTTCACATTCTTTCATTTTTAATGGGTTAAATTCATTGTTGTCTTAGCACTCGGCGCAATTGCCTATACCAAAAACCAAGAAGGATTAGTACGCATCTATTAAGTACTAATCCTTTAAAACGCTTAGTCAGTCGCTTGTTTTTCTGCGATTTCCGCTTTAGCTTCTAGCTTATCTTCGGTCGAATCTTCATTCTTTGGCAAACCCAATGCTTCGTTGATAACTTTTTGTTGCTGGGCAACGTGCATTTGCATCGAACCTGCCGCAGGTGCTGCCGATGAAGGACGAGCCACTGGCTCAAGCAAGTAGGCTTTGGTCGGACGAGTCGCTGGTTTTGGCGGTGCAATCAAACGGAATAAGTGCGGTGCTAGATAGTACCAAGCACCTTGGTTACGTGGCTCTTCTTGTGTCCAGACAATGCCTTCAAGGTTTGGATATTTTGCCACTTCTTCCAAAATACGCGCTTCAGGTAATGGATAAAGCTGCTCGATACGTACAATCGCCACATGGTTGAGACCCAATTCACGACGTTTTTCAAGCAAGTCATAATATACTTTACCGCCACACAACACTAAACGCGTCACTTGGTTATTATCAAGTTGGTCAATCTCTGGAATCACGGTTTGGAACTGACCTTGCGCAAGCTCTTCAAGCGTTGACACTGCCAATTTATGACGTAGCAGTGATTTTGGTGACATCACAATCAGCGGTTTACGCGCTGGGCGAACCACTTGTCGACGCAGGGCATGGAAAATCTGTGCCGGAGTTGTGGGCGTAATTACTTGCATGTTGTCTTCGGCACATAGCTGCAAAAAACGCTCTAGGCGCGCTGATGAGTGCTCAGGACCTTGACCTTCATAGCCGTGTGGTAATAGCATGGTCAAACCACATAGACGTTGCCATTTGGTTTCACCTGAAGAAATAAATTGGTCAATGACCACTTGTGCCCCATTGACAAAGTCACCAAACTGCGCCTCCCAGATCACTAGCGCATTAGGTACTGTCGTTGCGTAACCATATTCAAACGCCAACACTGCTTCTTCTGACAACAATGAGTTAAAGGTATCAAAGCGTGCTTGGTTAGGGCTCATGTTGGCAAGTGGGACATACATGCTGCCGTCTTTCATGTTGAAAATTTCTGAATGGCGATGTGAGAAAGTACCACGACCCACGTCTTCACCCGTGATACGCACAGGGTAGCCTTCTTCGACCAGTGACGCATAAGCCAAGGTTTCTGCTGCACCCCAGTTCAATGGCTCTTGACCGGTTTGCATGGCTTTGCGCTGCTCAACCACTTTTTGCACTTGGCGTTGTAGCTCATAGCCTTCCGGCATTTGCGCCATTTTTTCACCATAAGCTTTTAATTGATTGATATCAACGCTCGTATCCCAATTGTCTTCAAGCTTATGACCAATATAGGGTGTCCAATCTACATACAGCGTTTTATTTGGCTCACGCACGAGTGCGCTAGCAACATATTCGCCTTTATCGAGTGACTCACGGTAGTCATCTTCAAATGCCACACTTTCAGCTTTGCTAATAACGCCTTCGGCAACCAATTTATTGGCAAATAGCTCACGAGTACTTGGCAGTTTTTTGATGACCGAATACATAAGTGGCTGAGTGGCGGAAGGCTCATCCGCTTCATTGTGACCGTTACGACGATAACAGTACATATCAATCACGATATCTTTATGGAAAGTTTGGCGATAGTCATGGGCAAGCTGTGCCATAAATACCACGGCTTCTGGATCGTCACCGTTTACATGAAAAATCGGTGCGTGTACCATCTTGGCGATGTCGGTACAGTATTCAGTTGAACGCGCATCTTCTAAGCGGCTGGTGGTAAAACCCACTTGGTTATTGATAATAATATGCAGCGTACCACCTGTTGAGTAGGCACGGGTTTGTGACATTTGGAAGGTTTCTTGGTTGACACCTTGACCGGCGAACGCGGCGTCACCGTGTACCACGATTGGCAAAACGGCATCACCCGTCTTATCTTGACGGCGTACTTGGCGGGCACGCACTGAACCAATCAATACAGGCGATACAATCTCAAGATGCGAGGGGTTAAATGCCAAGGCTAAGTGTGCTTCGCCGCCCGGTGTCATTACGTTAGATGAATAACCATTGTGGTATTTTACGTCACCTGAACCCACGGTCGGTTGTTTTTTACCATCAAACTCATCAAACAAATCTTTAGGGTTTTTACCTAAGATATTCACTAATAAATTTAAACGCCCACGGTGTGCCATACCGATAACCATTTCTTTGGTACCGTTTTCACCCGCACGCTGAATTATCTCATTGACCATCGGGATAAAGCTTTCACCACCCTCAAGACCAAAACGTTTCACACCGGTATATTTACGCGCTAAGTATTTTTCTAATCCTTCCGCTGCTGTCAAACGCTCAAGGATAGATTTACGTTTTTCATTGTCAAATTTGACATAGCCAAGATTTTGCTCTAGGTATTTTTCAATCCAGCGTTTTTCTTTGGCAGTGGTCACATGGAAATATTCTGCACCAATGCTGCTACAATAAACTCGCTCTAACACTTGGATGATTTCACGCAGTGTGGCTTTGTCTTTACCGATATTTAGGTCACTGACAGGGTATACCGTGTCTAAATCCGCTTCAGAAAGACCATAATACGCCAAAGTCAATTCTTCAACTTCTGGACGTGGCATCAGTCCTAAAGGATCTAGATTAGCAATACGATGACCACGACGGCGGTAACTGGTAATCAGTTTTTGCACGCCCATTTGGTTGTCCGCAAATTCGCGAATTTCAGAAGGGCTGACAGCGCCTGCAGCTGATTGACCAGTAACTTTGTGGGCAGTGGTATTGCGAGCTAATAGCAAAAATTGGTCTTGGATAGTATGGTGAAGGGCGTTTTTATCATCATCTTTGGCAAACTGCGCAAAGTAAGGAATGTATTTTTCATCAACGCTTTGTGGATCTTGAAGATACTGTTCATAGAGTGATTCAAGATAGACTGCGTTATCTGCTGACAGTTCGGTAAACTGAGCAGATGAGACAGAAGTTTGGTTTTGGTTAGCCATGATTCTTTCTACTGTAGTATTTAAAGGTGGAAATAAAAATTTTAGGGAATAGCCTAGCATTTTTATAATTAACAAAAAATTTTGTTAAGGTAATAGTTACCATTCATTTACTAAATATAGCAACTCACGCCGCTTGGCGTGTGGAGAAATAGCTATCAAATGGTAGTAAAAGAAGAGTAATGTGAAAGTTAGTTTTCTCCTTCCTTAGAAAATCTAAATGAATATTCCCTATAGATACCTATCGTATATTATACAAAATTCATGATAATTTATCTCATTCATTAGGCTGAAAAGGTATAAAAAATATTATGATATTGGGATATGATTTATTACTTTAATTAATAGATAGCCAATTACTATGAATTTATCACATCCCAATAAAAAAAGCCCTGTCGATACAGAGCTTTTTTGTCACCAAACTGTGGTACTAACCTGCTTGGTCTAACAGCATGTTACGTAAGTGACCAATCGCTTTGGTAGGATTCAAGCCTTTTGGACAAACCGACACACAGTTCATGATACCACGGCAACGGAACAAGCTAAATGGGTCGTCTAAACGTGCTAAACGCTCCTGTGTGCTAGTATCACGGCTATCTGCCACAAAGCGGTAGCCATTCAACAAGGCTGATGGACCTAAGAACTTATCTGGGTTCCACCAGAATGATGGACAGCTGGTTGAACAACACGCACATAAAATACATTCATATAGACCGTTTAACTTTTCGCGGTCTTCAGGTGATTGTAGACGTTCAGTCGGTGGTGCTGGCTGGTCATTGATCAAGTAAGGATGAACTTTTTCATATTGCTCATAGAATTGGTTCATATCTACCACTAAGTCGCGCACCACAGGTAAACCAGGTAGCGGGCGTAAAGTAATTTTTTGTGGTAGCGTGTTCATGTTAATAAGACATGATAGACCGTTTTTACCATTGATGTTCATACCGTCAGAGCCACAAATACCTTCGCGACACGAACGGCGGAAACTGATGGTTTCGTCCATTTTTTTCAAACGGACAAGTACGTCTAATAACATACGGTCAGAGTCTAAAAGCTCAATTTGGTATGTCTGCATACGGGGTGCTGCGTCTTTATCTGGATCGTAGCGGAAAATCTCGATGGTGCGAGTACCTCTGCTCATAATGCTAAACTCCACACGTTTATGATATTGGTTGATAGGGTCTTCACAATAGTTTGCAAAGACCAAAAAAATATTAATTAGAATGTACGCACTTTTGGCTCAACATAGTCTACAGTCAGTGGGCTCTTACGAACAGGTTTGTAGATAACACGGTTACCTTCAGAGAACCAAAGGGTATGTTTCATCCATTCATGGTCATTACGACCAAGCGGGGCATACGCATCATCTGCCGCACGTTCGTAGTCAACGACGGTGTGCGCGCCACGACATTCTTGACGCAGGGAAGCTGAAATCATTGTCGCTTTGGCAACTTCATAGAGATTCGCCACTTCAAGCGCTTCAATACGTGCGGTATTAAACACTTGCGATTTATCAGCTAGGTGAAGACTATTGACCTGGCTTTCAAGTGCCAAGATTTTTTTTACGCCTTCATTCATTGACGCTTGGGTACGGAATACACCTGCGTGTTGCTGCATGGTACGGCGGATTTCATCAGCCACATCTTGCGCATTTAGCCCTTGAGTAGATTGCTGTAACACATTCAAACGCGCCAAGGTTTTGTCAAGAACACGCGGTGATAAGGGCTCATAGTCATGACGGTCAGCGGCGTGGAACTCATCAATGATATGTTGACCCGCTGCACGACCAAATACTACCAAGTCAAGTAATGAGTTAGTACCTAGACGGTTGGCGCCGTGAACGGATACACATGAACATTCACCAATCGCATATAAGCCTTTCACGATTTTTTGCTCGGCGTATAAACCTTCCGCATCCGTACCTGCCTCAAGATCTGGCATGACAACCTGACCATGAATATTGGTTGGGATACCGCCCATTTGGTAATGGATAGTCGGTACAACTGGGATTGGCTCTTTGGTAATGTCAACGTTCGCGAAGTTTTTACCAATTTCATAAACCGATGGTAAACGCTTCATGATGGTATCCACACCTAAGTGCGTCATATCAAGTACCACATAATCACCCTGTGGACCACAACCACGGCCTTCTTTGATCTCTTGGTCCATTGAGCGTGATACAAAGTCACGCGGTGCCAAGTCTTTTAGGGTTGGCGCATAACGCTCCATAAAGGCTTCGCCATCTTTATTACGAAGTAACGCACCTTCACCACGACAACCTTCGGTCAATAATACGCCCGCACCTGCAACGCCTGTTGGGTGAAATTGCCAAAATTCCATATCTTGGAGTGGAATACCGGCACGCACTGCCATACCTAGGCCGTCACCGGTGTTAATAAAGGCATTAGTAGACGCAGCGAAAATACGACCTGCACCACCCGTTGCTAGGACAGTTGTTTTCGCTTGAAATACCGCGACACGACCTGTTTCTTGCTCTAGTGCGATAACACCGTTAATGTCGCCCTTGCTATCTTTGACCAAATCTAGCGCAATCCACTCAATAAAAAACTCTGTGCCTTGCTCAAGATTTTTTTGATACAAGGTATGCAATAACGCATGCCCTGTACGGTCAGCTGCCGCACACGCACGTTGCACCGCTTTTTCACCGTAGTTGGCAGTATGACCGCCAAATGGACGCTGATAAATCGTACCGTCCGCGTTACGGTCAAATGGCATACCCATATGCTCAAGTTCATATACCACTTTTGGTGCTTCACGGCACATATACTCGATGGCGTCTTGGTCACCTAACCAGTCAGACCCTTTGATGGTGTCATAAAAGTGAAAATGCCAGTTATCATCACTCATGTTACCCAAACTTGCGCCAATTCCACCTTGTGCAGCAACCGTGTGAGAACGCGTTGGGAACACTTTGGTTAATACCGCAACATTCATACCGCCACGCGCCAATTGTAGCGACGCACGCATACCAGAGCCACCGCCGCCAACGATAACCGCATCGAAGGTTAAGGTTTGAATATTGCTAATGGTGTTGTCTTGTTTTGTTGCCATTGCTTTAATTTCCTAAATGATGGTTCGATTTTATCCACATAAATGCTTAAAAAGCGATGAAGTTAAAATCGATAAATACGTTAACAAAATTTATCTAACAGGATGTTTAGAAGAAAATCATCACGCCCCAAAATAAATAAACCAAGACTGCAAGAATCATGGCAGATTGCAGCACAAAACGTAAACCATTTGACTTAACGTAGTCTGTTAATACAGTCCACATCCCTACCCACGCATGACCCACTAATGCTAGTATCATCAATAGCGTAAATAAGCGCATCGGTAGGCTTAGCATAAAGCCTTGCCATAATTCAAACGTTGGTTGGTGGGTTAAGAACCACCCCAACATTACCAATGAATAAACTGCCAATACAACCGCACTAATACGTTGTACCACCCAATCGCGAGAGCCTGAGCCTGTTAAACCTGTTGCACTTTTCATTAGAACATCACCCATACAAATGAACCCACAACCCAAAGGGCTGCAAGTACAAAGCCAATGAATGTCGCAGTGCGACCACTGTTTAATTCTTCATTCATGCCCATGTCGGCAAATAAATGTTTGAAACCCATCACAAAATGGTAGCCTAATGCAGCCACAAAGATCCAAGCCAAAAACTTCACCAATGGGTTGGTGAAAATATCTGCAAAGCCTTCAGCACTGGCAAGCGACGTTTGAAAAATCCATAACATCACAGGAATTAGGAGAAATAGCACCACACCAGAAACACGGTGGGTAATTGAAGCCAAAGCAATTGGGTTTTTTGAATTAACATTAATTACTTGGCTTAAAGGAAGGTCAATCGGTCGGTTGCTTTTCACAGCGGGCATCCTTTATTCGCAGTTATAACTTACCTGTGTTATTGCTATGCCAATATCCAAAATATCAAGCACGAACTTCAAATCACTTGCAGGGTTTGATGAATCACATAGCCTGTCAAAAAACAGGTAAATCGAAGATAAGGAATAGCTAGCGTACTTTGGATTATTCACATAATAAATAGTTATTAGCCGCAAACCTAATCGTATCTCACAATTAAAAACTAATAAATTACAAACTAATAATCGACAAAAAGCCACACACAATTTACTTTTTAATTTTGTTAAATCACAAAGCTAAAAAGTAAATTATGTTTAGCAAATATTAATAATACAAAGCTAGCCACCAGTAAAATTTTTATAATTATAAGAGTCTTTGATTACAAATACAAACAAAAACAGAAAAAAAACCATCTTTTATCAAACCACTGTAGCGCACTATTAAAATTCAGAAATAATTAGATAAAATTCAGCGTTTTGCTACTTACCTATCTAGATATTTAACTGCATCAAGGGTTGATAGAATGTCAGTAGCAGAGAGCATAGTTTTAGCTAACTTCTGTTAATTATAACTAACTGTTTGTAAGCGTAAGGCGTAAATTTACTTTCATTTTTGGCAAAAATACTGTTAATATAGATATGTTTTAGTTTTGGGTTTTCGCTATTTTTTCGCTATTAATAAAGTCGCCCTGCACGTCTCTGTGTAGCTAGGCATTCACCTATCCTTGTCATTGCGCCAATGCATTTGAGCAAGTATAGGTCTTCTTTTTTTTACACGTCTGAGAGGATTTTATGTCAGAGAAAGACAATATTGCAACCTTGCACGTCAATGGCCAGGACTATGAGCTTCCTATCATTGAAGGAACATTAGGCGATCCTGTACTCGATATTAAGGCCGTACCCCAAGCTGGTTTTTGGACATACGATCCAGGTTTCATGTCAACCGCTTCCACTGAATCAAAAATCACCTTCATTGATGGTGACAAAGGTATCTTATTACACCGTGGTTACCCAATTGACCAATTAGCTGATAAAGCAGAATACTTAGAAGTTGCGTATGCACTCATTCATGGTGAACTACCCAATGCTGAGCAAAAAGCTGACTTCTACGAAAAAGTTCGTAAACATTCAATGGTGAATGACCAATTACGTCGTTTCTTTGAAGGTTTCCGCCGTGACGCTCATCCGATGGCGATTATGGTTGGTGTGATGGGTGCATTATCTGCGTTCTACCACAACAATCTTGATGTCAGCAAACAAGACCATCGTGAAATCACCGCGATTCGCTTGATTGCAAAAGTCCCTACCATCGCCGCCATGTGCTACAAATATAGCAATGGTCAACCATTTATGTATCCGCGTAATGATTTAAACTACGCTGAAAACTTCTTACACATGATGTTTGCAACCCCAGCGGATGTCAACTATCAAGTCAATCCAATCCTGGCAAAAGCGATGGATAAAATCTTTACCTTACATGCTGACCACGAACAAAATGCCTCTACCTCAACTGTACGTCTAGCAGGTTCTACGGGCGCTAACCCATACGCTTGTATCGCAGCGGGTATTGCGGCTCTTTGGGGACCTGCACACGGTGGCGCCAACGAAGCTGTACTTAAAATGCTTGATGAAATCGGCAGCGTAGACAACGTTGACGAATTCATGGAAAAAGTCAAACGTAAAGAAGTGAAATTAATGGGCTTTGGTCACCGTGTTTATAAAAACTTTGACCCACGCGCCAAAGTGATGAAAGAAACTTGTGACGAAGTATTGGGCGAGCTTGGTATCAAAGATCCACAACTTGAACTTGCGATGAAGCTTGAACAAATCGCCTTGAATGACCCGTACTTTAAAGAGCGTAACCTATATCCAAATGTTGACTTCTACTCAGGTATCATTCTAAAAGCCATCGGTATTCCAACCTCTATGTTTACCGTAATCTTTGCGTTAGCACGTACTTCTGGTTGGATCAGCCACTGGTTAGAAATGCACGCTGCACCTTACAAAATCGGTCGTCCACGTCAATTATATACTGGCTACACCCAGCGTGATTTTGTGGCAGTTGAAGACCGCGACTAAGCCAATGCTTCAAAGATGCTTCAAAACAAAACCCAGTGTAACACTGGGTTTTTTATTGTTAAAATTTAACAAAAAAGGACGTTCTGCAACGCCCTTTTTTCAGTTAATTATAACTTGCTAATGACTTCACCTTACTTATAAAACGCATTGGCAGTATAGGTATGGTCGGTCTCATCAATCACTTGGGTTAATTCTGGTATTTGCTGCTTTAGCGAGACTTCAACCCCTTGTTTTAGCGTCATATCAACTGCAGAGCAGCCTTGACAGCCGCCGCCAAATTTGAGCACGGCGGTGATACCAACCCCTTCTTCATGTACCAAATCCACCAATTGCACGTTACCCCCATGCGCCGCTAGATTTGGATTGATTTCTGAAGACAGCACGTAATTGATACGCTCCTCTAGGCTCGCGTTTTCACCCAATTTTGGCACTTTTGAGTTGGGCGCACGGAATGTCAATTGACCGCCAAAACGGTCTTTATTGTAATCAATCACCGCATCTTCAAGATAAGGAATAGACGGGGTATCTATATAAGCGGTGAATGTCTCATAATCCAATTTTAAATCATCAGGATTGTGTTCATCTGGCTGGCTATATGACATACAACATTCTGCTCGCGGCGTGCCGGGATGTTCGACAAAAATACGTACGCCGATGCCGTCAGTATTTTGTTTTGCCAACAACTCAGTCAGATACCCTTGCGCTGAATCAGTAATTTTGATATTTGTGGTTTTTTCTGTATCGCTCATATGTCACCCTAGCTTGTCATCAATTTTTACCCATATTTTAGCATAAACTTGAGTAATTTACTCGGATTTTATTGGGGGTGGTTTTTTGGCTTATCAAGGGTCGTCACAATATTTTTTAGGTAAGCTAAAACTTCAATCTAGTCCTTATCTTTAACCAAAAATAACTTGGCATTGGTTGAAAGTTTAGGCAAGATAGTTAAAAAAACATGCTTTATCACCGAACTTTATCACCAAAACGCTATTGGATAGACCGAGGGCGTTATCATTCGCAAGGAGTTTGCGTCATGCCAAATAACACGACTGACACTATCACGGTTACTAAAAACGACTTTAACGAGGATAAAGGGCGTTTTAGCACACCCAAAAATAAAAAAGGTTATCAATATGATTATTTGGTATTTATCGGGCGTTTTCAGCCGTTTCACTTAGGTCATAAATCGGTTGTCGATGAAGCATTAAAGCTTGCTGAAAATGTGATTATGCTCATTGGCTCTGCCAATTTGCCAAGTAGTATCCGCAATAGCTTTAGCGTCGAAGCGCGTAGCCAAATGATTTTGGGCGCCTTTGACAAAAAAGATGCCAAACGCATACATTGTGTCGGTTTGGATGATGCCTTATACAATGACACAAAATGGCTTCAATACGTGCAGCAGTGCGTGAAGTCGGTTACCGGCGATTTAAACGCCAATATTGGTCTAATTGGACATTCAAAAGACAGCTCATCGTATTACTTGTCACTTTTTCCAAATTGGCAGTCGGTGGCGGTGCCGAATTTTCATGAGTTGTCTGCCACGCCAATCCGCGAAGGCTTTTTGCTGGGTGCCGATCCGTTAACCGATACGGTACCGCAATCGACAGCCGATGTCATGAAGGCATTTAAAAAGACCGAAGCATATAAACGCCTACACGAAGAGGCTGGCTTCATTGATAAATACAAAAAACAATGGGAATCAAGCCCCTACCCACCCACCTTTATGACCGTTGATGCCGTGGTCATTCAATCAGGACACATCTTATTGGTGGAGCGTCGTGGTATGCCAGGTCAAGGGCTATGGGCATTGCCTGGTGGCTTTATTGACCCTAAAGAGACACTATTTGACGCCTGTATTCGTGAGCTACGTGAAGAGACCCGGTTAAAAGTACCTGAAGCGGTTCTGCGCGGTTCGCGCCATAGTCAACATACCTTTGATGACCCGTATCGCTCAGCTCGTGGTCGCACCATCACCCAAGCGTTTTACTTTGTGCTCAAAAACGACCCCAAAGGCTTACCATCGGTGAAAGGTGGCGATGATGCCAAAAAAGCGTTTTGGCTACCCTTGGCTGAATTAAAAGCCGATAAACTGTTTGAAGACCATTATGCCATTATTTGTAAAATGGTCGGTCTCTGATTTTTTCCTGCCAAACTGATAGACGGTTTGGTTTTAACCTGCGCAAGCAATCACCAGAGGAGTTCTGTGATGTTTAGTCAAAATTTTGACAATTTTATTTTAAATACCGATAGTTATAAGACGTCGCATTGGCTGCAATACCCGCCAAATACCGAGTACGTATCTAGCTATATTGAAGCGCGTGGCGGCAATAGCAACTTTGAAAATGTGCTATTTTTTGGTCTACAAGCTTTTTTAAAACAGTATCTTACCAAACCCATTACTCACGCTGATATAGACGAAGCCAAAGTGCTACTTGCTGCTCATGGCGTACCGTTTAATGAAGCAGGCTGGCGACAATTAGTCGCCAAACATGGCGGTCTATTGCCGCTTCGCATTCAAGCGATACCAGAAGGCATGGTGGTACCAACGGGTCAAGTATTGTGTCAGGTAGTTAATACCGACCCTGAGTTTTTCTGGTTGACGAGCTATATCGAGACCACACTATTACGCGCTATTTGGTATCCTAGCACTGTGGCAAGCCTTTCTTATTATTGTAAGCAAATCATCAAAGCAGGCTTGGAAAAATCGGCTGATAACTTAAATAATCTACCGTTTAAATTGCATGATTTTGGCGCCCGTGGTGTCTCTAGCCTTGAATCAGCTGCACTTGGTGCTCTTGCGCACCTCGTGAATTTTTCCGGTACGGATACCTTAAGCGCGATTGTGGCTGCCAATCGTTGGTATGGTATGCAAAATGACATGACGGCTTTTTCCATTCCTGCAGCAGAGCATAGCACCATGACCACTTGGGGTCGTGAGCATGAAGCGGATGCCTATGCCAATATGATTGCCAAATTTGGCGGTGAAGGTAAAACCTTTGCGGTGGTGAGTGATAGCTACGATTTATGGAATGCCATCGATAATATCTGGGGCGGTGAGCTAAAAGAAAAAGTGGCGCAAACAGGCGGCACGTTGGTCATTCGCCCTGATAGTGGCGATCCGATTAAAGTGGTGCGTGAAGCCCTGCAGCGCCTTGCAGCAAAATTTGGCACTACCACCAACTCAAAAGGCTACAAATTACTGCCAAGCTACGTGCGACTCATCCAAGGGGATGGTATTAATCCCACCAGCATGGGTAAAATAATTGATGCGGTGATTAAAGCCGGTTTTAGTAGTGACAATATTACCTTTGGGATGGGTGGCGGGCTACTGCAACAAGTCAACCGCGATACCTTGAATTTTGCCATGAAAACCAGCAGCGCACGGGTGGACGGTTTTTGGCGAGACGTGTATAAAGACCCGATTACCAGTGTGAGCAAACGCAGCAAACGCGGGCGTTTAGCCTTGGTCAAACGTCAGGGTAGTTATATGACGCTGCGTGAAGATGAGCTTGCTGAGCAAAATAATTTGTTGCAGGATGTATTTTTGAACGGTGATTTATTAGTTGATGATACGCTAACCGCGATTCGTCAACGCTCGTCGGTAAAATCATAATTTAACTTGTCGCAATCTTAACAGCCGTCTTAATCAGACGGCTTTTTATCTTGAGAGCTAATTAACCCCTGCCATTGCCAAATATTTTTGATGCAACTGTTCAAGTTTTAGATACAAATCGTCTAAGCTACCATTGTTGTCAACAATGTCATCGGCTTGTCTGAGCCTGTCATGACGCGACAGTTGATTTGCCATGATATTTTGAATACGTTCAGGCGTTTGACCATCACGTTGACTGGCGCGCTCAATCTGCAAGGACTCATGACTATCGACCACCAATACTCGCTCACACAGATTGGCCAGCCCTGCTTCAGAGGCTTCTAGCAGTAAGGGTGCTACCAAAATTACATAGGGCGACTGGGCAGTTGCTAGTAATTCTTTGGCACGGCTGCGAATGGCAGGATGGGTAATTTGTTCCAAATCCATTAACGCTTGCGCGCTACCAAATACATGCTCTCGCATGGCACGGCGATTAAGTTCACCTGCCTCATCAATCACCCAATCACCAAATTTGGCGACAATTTTTTTTAGCGTTGGCGTACCTTTGGCAACGACGTCACGTGCCAATACATCGGCATCAATAATGACAATTCCATGCTCAGCAAACCAACGGCTCACTTGTGATTTACCACTACCGATGCCACCTGTAAGTCCCACTACCAACATCGCAACCCCTCCTTGATTCACGGATAATTGACCCATAAATGACGTCATGACATTTTGCCTAGATACCACGACATTATTGATTGCCCATACAAAAGTGCTATCATGCCGGCAATGGCGATATAGGGTCCAAAAGCAAAAGGTTTGCTTTCACCTGAGCGCTTCATCAATATCACACCCACAACCGAGCCGACCAACGCAGATAAAAGCACAATTAACGGTAGCATCAAAGGCCCTAGCCAAGCCCCCAAAGCCGCTAATAATTTAAAATCGCCATGCCCCATACCGTGCTTGCCCGTGATAAGCAAAAACAGTTGATACACAATCCACAAGCATAAAAACCCAAACACATAGCCAAAAATAGCCGCTGTGGGACTGACAAACAAGCCAAAGGCATTGACGAATAATCCTAATCCCGCTAACGGCAATGTAAATCGGTCAGGCAACAATTGGGTATCAAAATCAATGCCTGTTAAAGCGACTAATGTCCATGTGAGTGCTAATCCTGCCAGCGCTTGCCAAGTAACACCAAATTTCATCACCACCAACACAGACAAAATAGCGGTGATGATTTCTACAAGCGGATAGCGATAACTAATGGCGTTATGACACTGACTACATTTTCCTTTTAGCAGTAGCCAGCTAATAACAGGCATATTTTCAAACCAACGTATTGGATGCCCACAATGCGGGCAACGAGAGGCAGGACGGCTTAAGGTCATGGATTCATGATTATCAATAACGGTTTCTGGATAGAGCAATAGCTGGCATTCGTTCTTCCACTGCTGCTCCATCATTAACGGCGTGCGATAAATCACCACATTGAGAAAACTACCCACACACAAGCCCAAGATTGATACCATAATCAACGTCAGCCATTGCGACTGTTGTAGTAACAAAATAAAATCTGAAAAAATCCCCATCGTATTTAGCCCACCACCGAGCCCATTTGGAAAATTGGTAGATACATGGCAATCACCAGACCCCCTACCAGCACCCCCAAAATAGCCATAATCATCGGTTCCATCAGACTTGTTAACCCGTCTACGGCGTTATCCACTTCGTTTTCATAATAAGTCGCCACTTTATCAAGCATCTCCTCTAGACTACCTGACTCTTCACCAATACCGACCATTTGGATAGCCATACTGGGAAAAAGATTGGTAGAGCGCATCGAAAACTGCAATTGTTGACCGGTCGCAACATCGCCTTTGATTTTTTGCGTGGCATTATAAAATACCACATTATTGGTTGCCCCAGCGGTTGAATCTAACGCATCAATCAGCGGCACACCTGCGGCAAAAGTGGTAGATAAAGTGCGGGAAAAACGGGCAACCACCGCTTGGTAAGCAATATTGCCAAAGATTGGTAATTTTAAGGTAATTCGGTCTAAAAAGTCATTAAAGGGCTTACTACGTTTTTTAGCTTCAGAAAAGCCAACCACAGCGCCTGCAATGCTAAATAGCAATAACCACCACCATTTTTGCATCCACTCCGACATACTGACTACCATCCGGGTAAACGCGGGTAACTCTGCGCCAAATGAATTGAATAAATCAGCAAACACCGGTACCACTTTAACTAGCAAAATAATGGTAACGATAATCGCAACCACGATAACCGCAATCGGGTATTTCAAAGCTTTTTTAATTTTTGCTTTTAGTAGCTCGCTTTTTTCTTTGTACGTCGCGACACGCTCAAGCATAGTTTCAAGCGCACCTGATTGCTCACCTGCCTCTACTAATGAACAAAACAGGTCATCAAAATATCTGGGATGTTTGCGCAGCGCAGCAGCAAAGGTGCTACCTGATTCCACTTCTGATTTGACACTAAGCACCAACTCTTTCATTGAGGGGTTATCAAGCGCATCTGCAACGATTTCAAACGACTGAGTAAGGGGGACGCCCGCTTTCATCATCGTAGCCAACTGCCGCACAAAGATAGCAATATCAATTGGCTTGATGCTTTTTTTCATTTGAAAAATGGGCTTAGGTTTTTTCTTAATCGTCTTGACTTGGATGCCCTGCTTGCGTAGTTGCGCCTTTGCCAGCTCAATATTGCGGCTGGTGGTTTCGCCTTTGACTTTCTCGCCACGGCGATTGACCCCATCATAGACAAAGTCTAATAACATTTCTGTTTGGACTTTTGCCATACCCTTCCCCTTAATATCTCAACTAATCTTCAATAAAGACGGATAAAAAACGCCCTATTCGCTAGTAACACGATACATCTCTTGGATGCTGGTCGTGCCTTGTAGGACCTTTAAAATGCCAGAGCGCCTTAAATCCCTAAACCCTTGCTTTAAGGCAGCGTCTTTAATCTCAATAGCGTTGCCGTCTTCCATAATAATTCGGGCAATCTCAGGTGTTACTTTCATCACTTCATAAATACCAACACGTCCTTTATAGCCATCGCGGCATTCAGAGCAGCCAACGGGCTCATAAATGACATTGCTGGGATCTGCCAAATCTTCTTCGGTAAAGCCCATTTCAAGCAAGCTATTTTTTGGCACATCTGTCGGTTTCTTACAAGCTTTACACAGGCGACGTGCTAAGCGCTGCGCGATTACCAAATTGACTGAGGTGGCAATGTTAAAGGATGCCACCCCCATATTACGCAGACGCGTTAAGGTTTCTGGCGCTGAGTTGGTATGCAAAGTTGACAGCACCATATGCCCTGTTTGGGCAGCTTTGACAGCAATTTCCGCCGTTTCTAAGTCACGAATCTCACCGACCATCACAATATCAGGGTCTTGACGCAAGAATGATTTGAGCGCACTGGCAAAGGTCAAGCCAACTTTATTGTTCACGTTGACCTGATTGATGCCTTCAAGGTTAATTTCAACGGGATCTTCTGCGGTGGATATATTGGTCTCAACTGTGTTTAAGATATTAAGACCCGTGTACAAGGAGACAGTTTTACCCGAACCAGTAGGGCCGGTAATCAATAACATTCCTTGCGGTTTTGCCAGCGCATCCATAAATAGCTGCTTTTGATCCGGCTCATAGCCGAGTGCATCAATGCCTAGCATCGCTGATGATGGGTCTAAAATACGCAATACGATTTTTTCACCAAATAAGGTTGGCAATGAGTTGACACGAAAATCAATCGCCTTATCCTTGGAAATTTTTAATTTGATGCGACCATCTTGCGGCACGCGGCGTTCAGAGATGTCCATTTGTGACATGACTTTCAGCCGGGCAGCAATTTTACCCGCTAGCTGCGTCGGTGGATTTGCCATTTTTTGTAACACCCCATCAATACGAAAACGCACGCGATAAGATTTTTCATAGGGTTCAAAGTGTAAGTCTGAGGCGCCCATGGTAATGGCTTTGATGAGCATCCCATTAACGAACTTGACGACAGGCGCTTCATCATTGACATCTAAATGACTGGTGGCACTACTGTCGTCATCGGCACGGGTTTCATCAAACTCCACCGCTTCCATATCATCAAAATCAGCTAAATTAGAGCTAGCAAAGATTTTTTCGATGAGTGATTTGATTTTGTGGTGCTCGGCGACGACTGTTTCAACGTTAAACCTTGTACCAAATCGCAGCGCATCTAAAGCATCTACCCTTGTTGGGTCACTCATAGCAACAAATAAGCGGCTACCTCGTTGGAAAATCGGCAGAATATTAAATTCGCGAATAATTTTTTCATCAACCGCTTCTTTTGGAATATAGTTGACATTGATGGCATCCAAATCAATGAGGGGATCGCCAAATTCTCGCGAAATCACCCATGCTACCGCGTCAGGTTGCGCAAGCTTATTGTCAACCACATAGGCGATTAAATTTGTTTTTTGTTGCTGCGATTCTGCCAATACTTTTTGCATTGACGCTTCGTTAATTAGTCCTTCATGCACTAATCGCGATGCAATGCCACCAAAACTAGGAAGTGATGCCGCCATCGTTTTTCTCGTTTACTCAATATTGATTCAAATGGGCTAATGTTTGCTAGTGTAAACTATTCATTTATATATTAACAAATCATTCTCGACAAATCCGTGAATTCAACGATAAATAATTTGTTATCGAATTTTATCTCTATCCATCAACCTTCATAAAACTGTTTTATACTTTATGCCTTCTTTAAACCCCTCACTTGCGTGACCCAATAATTTATTCGGCAAATCGCGGCAATTGCTTATATAATACCTACCATTTTACGCCTAGTATTCTAAATACTCCTATTTTCATATCTTGATATTTTCAAATGGTGATGTTTTACATCATGATATGTTAAATAGCGTTACTTATATTTTAATGTTATCTTGACATTTATACTTTGCAAATTCATAGATAACCATTTACCTCAATTGACAGGGACATTATGAAAGCATCTGATTATGTAGCAAATTGGCAGAATTCTTGGGTGATTGCTAATTGGAAAATGAATCCTAGCACACAGCTGACTGTCACAGCCCTCATGACCGATTTACAGCAGCAGATACCTGCAGATGCACTGCAAAGCTGTAACGTGGTTGTCGCCCCGAGTTTTATTCATTTAGCGACTACACAACAAGCCATCCAACATGGGTCATTGAACATCGGGCTAGCTGCGCAAAACTTATGCGCACAACACGCCGATAAAGGTGCATTTACTGGGGAGGTTTCGGGGGCTCAGCTCAAGGACGCTCAGGTAAATTATGTTTTAGTCGGACATTCAGAACGCCGTCAATATTTTAATGAAGACAACGCTTGTTTAATCCAAAAAATTCGCCATGCCTTTGCACATGATTTAACCGTTGTTTTTTGTATCGGTGAAACACAAGCCCAATATGAGCAAAATCAGACCCAAGATGTGCTAGCAGCGCAATTAATGGTAGCCAAACAACTAGCCGCCGAATTTGCTAATACTCAATCTGAAAACGCCCAATTGGGTAACTTAGCATCGCGATTGATTATTGCTTATGAACCCGTTTGGGCAATTGGTACAGGTAAAATCCCAACCATACAAGAAGTACAAAACATTCATGCCTTTATCAACACCACCTTAACGGACATCGATGCCTCTTTAACGACCACACCGATATTGTATGGCGGCAGCGTGAAAGCGGATAATGTTGCAGAAATCGCCCAATGCCCAAATGTAAATGGGGTGTTGGTAGGCGGGGCATCACTAGACGCGACGAGCTTTACACAAATTATTCAAGCGTTTGCCTAAATTTAAGGTAAAATATCACCTATTTAAAATTTCTTACTTTTGCCACTGACAGCGTTCTTGTTGGGCATCAGTGCTATCAAGTTTTGTAGAGATAAGTATGTATAATGCAATTTTAGTGGTTCATATCATTGTCGCGATTTCAATGATTGGTCTGATTTTGGTTCAACATGGTAAAGGTGCCGATGCTGGCGCTTCATTTGGTGCAGGTGGTTCGGCAACCGTATTTGGTGCGTCTGGCTCTGCCAACTTTTTGACGCGCTTGACGGCGGTTTTAACAGCAATCTTCTTTATCACCAGTATGACACTGGCAGTATTTGCTAAACAGCAATCGCTATCTAGTCGTACTCTTGATACCAGTCTAGCGACTAGTACTGCGCCTGCAAGCCCTACTCCAACGACGCCTACACCTGCCAAGTAAGTTATTAAAAAAAATGTTGCGTTATTGGTAGTTTTGACCTAGAATACAGCGTCTATTTTAGAGTGTTGTTTTTTAAAAAACAGCTTGGTTAAAGTAGTTTGGTTTTTTGCGATTGTGGTGGAATTGGTAGACACGCTACCTTGAGGTGGTAGTGCCGCAAGGTGTGAGGGTTCGAGTCCCTCCATTCGCACCAACTAAATTAATTTTAAATAACTATTGACAAGGTTAATATCTCACTCTATAATACGCTCTCTAAATTGTTGCGGGGTGGAGCAGTCTGGTAGCTCGTCGGGCTCATAACCCGAAGGTCGTTGGTTCAAATCCAGCCCCCGCTACCACTTTTCTAGTAGCATTGCTTTGGTATCATTACTAGAAAAATCAATTTAGACACACTTTTATTGATTTAAAAGCCCACCAATTAGTTTGTGGGTTTTTTTGTATCTGTTGGTTTCGAAAAAACTTAAGTTTTGCTAAATTAGCGGTTGCGTTTTAGTAATGTGCCAATTTTTAAAATTAGCTTTTAAAATCAACAAAGATGTTAATAATCAACTCTAAAGGATATCATGAAACTATCAACGAAAGTTGCTGAACTGACCCAAATCATTGAGCCAGCAGTAACTGCCTGTGATGTGAGCTTGTGGGGTATTGAGTTTGTACCACAAGGTCGACGCTCTCTTCTTCGTATTTATATTGAAGCCCTACCTGAAGACCGTGCCGAAGGCAAACAAGTCACCATTGAAGACTGTGCTGCGGTCACCCACCAAGTCGGTGGTGTGTTGGACTTGCACGACCCGATTGCAGGCGAGTATCTACTTGAGGTGTCTTCACCCGGTTTGGACCGCGCGTTTTTTTCTGCTGAGCAGCTGCATGACTATGTGGGGCAAACCCTCAGCTTACGATTGATTCATGCGATTGGACAAGGTAGTGATAAGCGCCGTAAAGTAACAGGCGAATTGGTCAATATTGACGAGCGCCAGTTGACGGTCAAAACCGAACAGAATCAAGCCAATGACCAACTTTTAACCATCGAGCTTGATAATATTGATAAAGCCAATTTGGTCTACCAATTTTAGCTTTTAAATTTGGGGTTAACGCCTTTTTTACGCTATGTCTTCTAGCTAACTTTTTTCTAGCTAAAAGCAAGATTTTAAAGAATAAAGTCTAGAATGACTTAAATTATAGGTGATTACATGAATCGAGAAATTTTAACGGTCGTTGAAACCGTCAGTAATGAAAAAGGCTTAAATCCTGAAGATATTTTTGAAGCGATTGAGCAAGCCTTGGTGGTATCGACCAAAAAGAAAGTTTATAGTGAGCAGCCTGAAGTTGCCGTGCGCGTGCATATTAATCGCAAAACGGGCGACTATGACACTTACCGTTATTGGACAGTAGTGGCAGATGAAGATCATGAAATGCCTGCCTGTCAGCTAGCAATTAGCGATTTGGATGAAAACGAGTGGAAAATCGGCGACGTCAAAGAAGAACAAATCGAATCCATTGAATTTGGTCGTATTGCTGCTACCCAAGCTAAACAAGTCATCATTCAAAAAATCCGTGAAGCTGAACGTTCACTGGTGGCAGATGCGTTTGAACATCGTATCGGCGAGATGATTACGGGTGAAGTCAAAAAACCGGCGCGCGATGGTTATATCATTGATTTGGGCGATAATGTCGAAGGCTATCTACCCCGCGATAAAATGTTGCCGCGTGAGCAGCTACGCATCAAAGGTCGTATCAATGCGATTTTAGAGCAAGTCAATCGTGATAACCGTGGTGCTCAGCTCGTATTGTCTCGTACCTCACCACAAATGCTGACAGCACTGATGCAAAAAGAAGTACCAGAGATTGCTGAGCAAATCATTGAAATTCGTGATGTTGCGCGTCAACCTGGCTTACGTGCTAAGATTTCAGTCAAAACCAATGATCATCGTATCGACCCTGTCGGTGCTTGTATTGGTATGCGTGGCACCCGTATCCAAGCAGTACAACAAGAGCTTGAGGGCGAGCGTATCGACGTAGTGGTATGGTCGGATGATGCGGTGCAGTACATTATTAGCGCTTTGGAACCTGCCGATGTCGATCGTATTATTCTTGATGAAGATACCAAAACTGCAGATATCATCTTTGCCACTAACGATCAGCTGGCCCGTGCGATTGGCTCACAAGGTCAAAACGTGCGCCTTGCATCAGAATTAACAGGCTATCGTCTTAACATGATGCTCGAAGACGAGTACAATGCACAACAAGAATCAGAAACCAAAGTGTATCGCGACCTATTCTACACACGTCTTGAAGTCGATGAAGATTTGGCACAAGCCTTGGTGGATATTGGATTTACCTCACTTGAAGAAGTTGCGTATGTCCCTGCTGAGACTTTCTATGACATCGATGGGCTAGATGATGACGCCATCGACGCAATCCAAGAACGTGCCAAAGAAGCGGTGATCGCCGATGAATTGGTCAAACAACAAAATATTAAAGAGCCAAGCCAAGAGCTTCTAAACCTTGAAGGCATGACTCAAGCATGGGCCTACAAGCTTGCCGAACGTGACGTCATCACCGTCGACGACCTTGCCGAACAAGCCATCTTTGATATCCAAGATATCGAAGGTCTTGATGAAAAGACCGCAGGTGAGCTCATTATGAAAGCCCGTGAATCATGGTTTAATTAAAAAAGGTGTATGAATGGCAGATAAAACCGTAAAAGAACTTGCAGCAATGACCAAAAAGACCGTTGAAGCAATTAATAATCAACTGGTCAAGGCAGGGCTGTCTGCGCGCGGTGACAATGACATCGTCACCGATAGCGAACAACAAAAACTGGTCAGCTTTTTACAACAAAGTCATGGTCAAAATGACAAACCTCGCATTAGCTTAAAAAGCAAAACCACTTCTACTGCGCGGGTGACAGGCACTTCTGGTAAAGCCAAAAGTGTCAATGTTGAAGTACGCAAAAAAATGGTATTTGATAAACCAAATCCCAATAAAATCGCTGAAGAACTAGCGTTGCGTGAAGCAGCGGCCAAAGAAGCTGAAGAAAAAGCGCGTTTGGCAAAAGAAAAAGCCGCCCAAGAACAAGCTGAAAAAGACAAAGCCAAACAAGCCGCTGAAGCGCGTCAACAAGCCACTTTAGCTGCCATGCGTGCTAACTTAGGTGGTGGTAGTCAAGCTGCCAAAGAGCACACAACCACCAGTGTGGTAGTGAAAAAAGGCAACAAAACTGCTGCAATCGAAGTCAAAAAAGCTGACAAAAAACCTGCGCCGAAAAAAGAATCGGATAGTGAACGCAAAGCGCGTGAAGCAGAAGAAGAACGCTTACGTCAAATCGAATCAGAAAATCGCCGTAAAGCCGCTGAAGAAGCTCAGCAGCGTACCCTTGAGCAAATGCGCCAAATGGCGAGTAAATATAGCGAAACCGATACTGAAACTACGATGGTTGTCAAAAAAGATGAACCATTGGCAGAAGGTTTGGTGGGCGCAGCGCTTGAAGACTCATTTGAACAAGAACGCCGTGAAATTAAACGCGGCACCGCAAGCACTGCCAACAAAAACCGTCGTCGTCGCCGTGACGATGAAGGTGAGCAAGAGATTAAGAACCGTAGTCGCGGCTTAAAATCATCGCAAGCCAATAGACACAAATTTGAAAAACCGGTTGAGAAAATCGTGCATAACGTTGAAATCGGTGAGACCATCGTGGTGTCTGAACTTGCCCAAAAAATGGCAATCAAAGTACGCGAAGTCGTCAAAATGTTAATGAAAATGGGCGAGTTGGTCCGTGAAAACGAATCCATCGACCAAGAAACCGCTGCCCTACTTGTTGAAGAAATGGGTCATAACCCAGTGCTTGTCAGCTCAACGCAAGTTGAAGATTCACTACGTGAAGCGGTTGGCGAGAAAAGTAGCAACGTCCAAGCGCGTCCGCCTGTGGTTACCATCATGGGTCACGTTGACCATGGTAAAACGTCCCTGCTGGATAAAATCCGTTCAAGTAAAGTGGCATCGGGCGAAGCAGGTGGTATTACTCAGCATATCGGTGCTTATCATGTGCAGACTGACCAAGGCGTTATTACTTTCTTAGACACCCCAGGTCACGCCGCATTTACCGCGATGCGTTCTCGTGG
Organism: Moraxella sp. CTOTU47915; assembly: GCF_031986685.1. Lineage (NCBI taxonomy): Bacteria > Pseudomonadati > Pseudomonadota > Gammaproteobacteria > Moraxellales > Moraxellaceae > Moraxella > Moraxella sp. CTOTU47915. Next base: position 117,764 of record NZ_DAMAAE010000005.1, on the reverse strand, counting down.
TGCCAAAGCGACGGATATCGTGGTGTTAGTGGTCGCAGCCGATGATGGTATGATGCCGCAGACCGCTGAGGCGATTGACCATGCGCGTGCCGCAGGTACCCCGATTATCGTGGCTATCAACAAGATGGATAAAGACAGCGCCGATCCAGACCGCGTCCTCAACGAACTAACCACCAAAGAAGTCGTTCCTGAAGAATGGGGCGGTGACACACCGGTAGTCAAAGTCTCTGCGTTAACAGGTCAAGGCATCGATGAATTGCTCGAAGTGATTAACCTACAAGCAGAAGTGATGGAACTTGAAGTCGCTACTGACGGTGCAGCACAAGGTGTGGTAATTGAATCACGTCTTGAAAAAGGTCGCGGAGCAGTGGTCAGTTTGCTGGTTAAACAAGGTACTTTAAATCAAGGTGACTTGGTACTTGCTGGCGAATATTATGGACGCGTCCGTGCTATGACCGATGAAAACGGTCAAAAAATCACCTCAGCGGGTCCTTCGATTCCTGTTGAAATCTTAGGTCTGCCTGATACACCAGCGGCTGGTAGCGAGTTTATGGTGGTTTCAGATGAGAAACGTGCGCGCGAAGTTGCAGAATATCGCGCAGATCGTGAGCGTGAAAAAGTGCTTGAACGTCAAGCCAAATCACGCTTAGAAAACTTGTTTGACCAAATGAGCGATGCCAAACTGCCTTCCGTTAATTTGATTCTTAAAACTGACGTTCGAGGTTCACTAGAAGCCTTGTTAACCGCGCTTGATGAATTATCTACCGATGAAGTTAAAGTCAAAGTCATCTCATCGGGTGTCGGTCCCATTACCGAATCGGATGTGGTACTCGCCGAATCAAGTGAAGCGGTATTATTAGGCTTCAACGTTCGTGCTGATACCGCTGCCAAACGCAAAGCGGATGAAGCAGGCTTAGATATTCGCTACTATAGTGTTATCTATGGGTTGATTGATGATGTGAAAGCGGCGATGAGCGGTTTACTTGCGCCAGAACATCGTGAGCAAATCTTGGGTATCGCTGAAGTACGTGAAGTCTTCCACTCTAGTCGCTTTGGTTATGCAGCCGGTTGTATGGTGACAGAAGGTAATATCATCCGTAACAAGCCAATTCGGGTATTGCGTGATGACCAAGTTATTTTCACCGGTCAATTACAATCATTACGTCGCTTCAAAGAGGATGTTAATGAGGTGCGCGCTGGTATGGAGTGTGGTCTAGCGGTGAAAGGTTATGAAGTAAAAGAAGGCGATAAGATTGAAGTCTTCGAAATTCATGAAGTCAAACGTACCTTATAAGCTAAGCTGACAACCTAATACTGCCAGCTTGCTATTAGCAACCTTCCAAGGGGTCTAATTAATCTAGGTTAATTAGACCTTTTTTTACTATAAAAAGGATTACCAATGAATCAACGTTTACAACGTCTTGCCGATCAAATTCAGCGCGACCTAGCGGTTTTGATTCGTGACGAGATTAACGACCCCCGCTTGACCGGGTTTGTGACCATTTCTAGTGTCAAAATCAGCCCAGATTTGGGTTATGCTGATATCTATGTCACCATCATGGAAAAGTCGATGGATGATGCCATGGCAAAAGATTATCATACCGAAAGCTTAGAAGTGCTGAACAAAGCATCAGGTTTTTTGCGTACTGAGCTCAGTCATTTGCTAAAAACCCGCACTACGCCACGTCTACGCTTTCACTATGATGAAGTGACCGCTAACGCTAACTATATGATGAATCTGATTTCTAAAGCGGTACAAAGTAGCGAAGGTCAGCCATCAGACGACTGATGCGTTGTAGGCTATAATAAGCTTATTTGTCACTTTGAGTCATTAACAGGGATGTTGAATGCAGTTACTTTGGGGTATCATTAAGTTTATCGTCATTATTCTCTCAAGCCTGTGGGTCGGGGTGTTTGTGTGGACGCATCAGCCCTTAGGCAGATATGTCAGTCTGGCACTAATTAGTGTATGGGTATTTTTCACCCTTGCTGTTTTGGTCAGTATCATCAAACCGACCCTATTTTCATCCCTACTTTCTCATCAGTCTTTATTATTGATTTTTTTTGCGGTGCTGGCGATTGCCATTGCATGCTTTTTTTCGATGTCAGCTAGCAATGAGCGGGATTGGAACCCTGAAGTTGCCCAAATGTTAGACTATCGGCTTGACAGTGATGGCAACACACTCACCATTAGCAATGTTAGAAATTTTGATTGGCAAGATAAAACCCATTTTCAGCCGCGATGGGAAACTAGGCAATACGACTTGGCAAAACTACAAACTGTCGATTTTATTGCCTCTTATTGGATGGGCGATGCCATTGCCCATACGCTAGTGAGTTTTGGGTTTAGTGATGGAAAGCAGCTTGCGTTATCTATCGAGATTCGCAAAGAAGTCAATGAACAATTTAGTACGCTGGGTGGATTTTTTCGCAAGTTTGAATTGGTGATTATCGCTGCCGATGAAAAAGATATTATTTACACCCGTAGTAATATCCGTCATGAAGATGTTTATATTTATCCCATCAATATGCCAAAAGACCATATTCAAGCGTTGCTGCTTGCGTATCTAGCGAAAGCCAAGTCCTTAAAAACGCAGCCGGCATGGTATAATTCATTGGTAAATAACTGTACCACGGCAATTTATGAGCTGATTGACGATATCCAACCTTTGCCATTTGATTATCGTATCCTGTTATCAGGCTATATTCCCAGTTATCTGTATGACCAGCAATTGATTGATAACCGCTATAGCTTGCAGCAGTGGCAACAACGCGCACATATTAACCCTAAGTCAAAGCCATATTCTGTCAACCATCCTATTAGCGCAGCAGATTACTCGCAGCTGATTCGAACCGACTTTTAATGAATTGATAAATCCACAACATGATGACCCAACCAAAAATAGCCAAATCCATCGTCTCTGGTGTTTTACTGATTGATAAACCGCAAGGGATGACCTCCCAGCAAGTGGTATCAAAAGTTAAATACTTGCTCAAATCTGATGTGCACGACAGTAAAAAAGCGGGTCATACCGGTACGCTTGACCCAATGGCAACAGGGTTGCTACCGATTTGTCTGGGAGAAGCGACCAAGTTTAGCCATTACCAACTCGATGCGGTCAAGTCTTACCAAGCCATTATTAAACTCGGCGAGCAAACCGATACCGGGGATGCTGAGGGTGAGATAATTGCCACTATTCCTGTGCCAAATGTGACACAAGCGATGCTACAAAGCGTCACTGAGCAATTTTTGGGTGAGATAATGCAGGTTCCGCCCATGTACTCCGCGCTCAAAAAAGACGGCAAAAAACTGTATGAACTAGCTCGTGAAGGTATTGAAGTGGAGCGAGCAGCACGTCCTCTCACTATTTATGAGCTGTCACTTACTCCCCTATCCGATCAACAATTGCAATTAACCGTCACTTGCTCCAAAGGCACTTATGTGCGCGTGCTCGCTGAAGATATTGCCAAAGCACTAGGTACGCTAGGACACCTGACAGCACTTAGACGGATACGCACGGGTGATTTTGAGATTGCTAATGCCATCACCTTAGCCGATTTTGCAGCGCTCGATATTGCAGCCCGGTTTGATAAGCTATTAGCAGTGGATGCGTGCGTTCACTCACTACCAAGCTTAGTATTAGACGCTAGCCAATCAAAGCGCATTCGACAGGGTCAACGCTTAAACGTCAAGACAACCATGTTAAATCAGCATCTCATCTTAACCGCCAATCAAATGTTTCGCTTGTTTGACCCCCAGCATCAATTTTTGGGTACAGGACTACTTGAACCCAATGGTCGTTTACAACCAATGAAGCTGGTCAATTTAAACCAGCCACAGTAAGTCAAAAAATCTATCCATCTTGCTAATTTTTTGCTGTATTCACATAATTTACTCAATGGGCGATGTGATGTCACAAAGCGAGTACGTTTTTTATGCATTGATACAAAACGTGACGCTTTGCTAGCAGTTTTCACCCGTCCAGTGATTTATTCTTAGTGGTGTTGATTCACTTGCTTATTTCTTAGCAAGCTTTGCTAATAAAGAGCAAACAGCGGTTTATTTAGAGAGCTTTATATAATTAATAAATTAAAAATCAAATAGAAAAATCAAATAATAATCTCAAAATAAAGCGCCAACCTTACAGATGAATCAATAAGAACAACAATTTTTTTCTTTAACTATCTTTAACTTAAATAATGAAATAATAGGATAATTACCATGGCTAAGATTGCTATTTTACTTGATACCGACTTTGAACAAGTTGAATATACCCAAACCAATGACCTCCTTAAAGCTAAAGGTCACCAAACCACTTTAATTACCACACAACCACAAAAACAAGTGCGCGGGCTCAATCATACTGACCCTGCTGACACCTTTACCGCTGATTTATTAATTGGTGAAGCCAACGCAGCCGATTATGATGCTATTGTATTACCAGGTGGTGGTGCCAATGCCGATGTGTTGCGGGCAAATACCGATGCACAAGCGATGGTAAAAGCATTCATGAATGTCGGTAAACCTGTTGCAGCGATTTGTCATGCCCCGTGGATTTTTGCAGATACCGAAATTGCCCGTGGTAAAAAATTAACTGCTTATAAAACCATTGCCACTGACCTAAAAAATGCCGGTGCGCAGTTTGAAGACAAATCAGTGGTGATAGATGGTAATTTGATTACCAGTCGTCAACCTGAAGATATTCCAGATTTTGCTGAAGCGATTGACCAAGCATTGACTAAATCAGCTTAAATAAGCATAAGAAAAGGAGATTGCCATGCAACCAACTACCATGACAGATATTGAAAAAATGGACAAGAAAGCGTCTGACGCGACATTTGTTGCCGATACTACGCCTAATGATGCGGATGAAGTGACTTCTGATAAACTCACCACCGCGCCACAAGAGCAGCTTGACCGTCTGCATAGCGAAACACCCAAACAGCCTACGGGCAATCAGTAAGTTGAAAGCTTGAATTTATTAAAAGCCTTAATAAATTCAACACCCTAATGCAAATTAGGGTTTTTTTATTGGTCAATATTTGCTAAAATAATGCTCCTTTTTGAAGGTTAACTACTGAGAAGCGTGGTTATCCTGATTTTTTTACACTAATCGACTCGATTGTTAGCTGATTAGGCTTCTCATTTTATGCTAAAAAAGCTAGGAAAACATTATGTTGACTAACCAAGACCGCGCAGATGTAATCGCAAAATTTCAACGCTCTGAAAATGATACAGGTTCTCCAGAAGTTCAAGTGGCGTTATTAACCGCACGTATCAATGACTTACAAGCACACTTTAAAGCACACAAAGCTGACCATCACAGCCGTCGTGGTTTGATTCGTATGGTTAACTCACGCCGTACGTTACTTGATTACTTAAAACGTAAAGATGCAGACCGTTATACTGCATTGATCAATGAATTAGGCTTACGTCGCTAATTTATCAGCACGTTATTCGCTTTATTCAATCAGCGGCTGCTTTTGGGTAGCCGCTTTTTTATGGGTTCAATATTTTTAGCCAATTTTGTTTTCACTTTTACCCTCGCTGTTAGCTTAGTCATTCCCCATCGTTTGCTATTAGTGGTTAAAGCGCAGTGAAAAGGTGGTGATTCACCGCAAAACTAGGTAAAATAGACAACGCATTGTGCCTGCACAATTGCAGTTTACACTTACTTTTTTCAAAGTATTTTTTAACTTAGGCTGATTTAAGGCTGCTATCAGGCGAATTGGTAGATTGCTTCTAACGTTTGTATTTTTTGAAAAGAACACAAACGTTAGGGGCTATTACTAAAACTTAAATCGCCCTATTTCATCACACTAAGGATAAAACCGCATTATGTTTAATATCATTACTAAAGAATTCCAATATGGTAATCAACAAGTTACGTTAGAAACGGGTCGTATCGCACGCCAAGCTAATTCAGTGGTCGTGCACATGGGCGGCGTCTCTGTGCTAGTCGCTGTTGTGGTAAAAGACGAGGCGCAAGCGGGTCAAAACTTTTTTCCATTGACCGTCAACTACCAAGAAAAAATGTACGCTGCTGGTAAAATCCCAGGTGGCTATGGCAAACGCGAAGGTCGCCCATCTGAGATGGAAACCTTGACTTCACGCCTCATTGACCGCCCGATTCGTCCATTGTTCCCAGAAGGCTACTTTAACGAAATCCAAGTGACCGCCACGGTGATTTCGTCAGACAAAAAACAAGATGCTGATATCGCAGCGATGATTGGTACTTCAGCGGCATTGGCAATTTCATCAGCGCCATTTAATGGTCCGATTGGTGCGGCACGTGTCGGTTTTATCAATGATGAATATGTGCTAAACCCAAACCATGAAGCGCTAAAACAAAGCTCGCTCGATTTGGTGGTCGCGGGTACGTCATCTGCGGTATTGATGGTCGAATCTGAAGCCAAAGAACTATCAGAAGACCAAATGCTTGGCGCGGTACTATACGGTCACGCCCAGCAACAAGTCGTGATTGATGCCATCAATGAATTTGCCAAAGAAGTTGGCGTACAAAAAACCCAATTCGTTGCTCCTGCCGTCAATGAAGCCTTAGAAACTGCCCTACAAAATCAATTTGCTGCAGCGATTTCAGAAGCGTATACCATCAGCGAAAAAGCCAGCCGTTATACTCGCCTTGATGAAATCAAAAACCAAGCGCTTGAAGCCTTAGCCGGTGACGCAGAAGCCGAAGGCTATGCCGACAACGTGGCACAAATCAAAGAGCTATTTGAAACCCTAAAATACCGTACGGTCCGTGACAATATTTTGTCTGGCAAACCCCGTATCGATGGTCGTGACTTGCAAACTGTCCGTGCCTTAGACATCCAAGTTGGCGTACTGCCTTACACGCATGGTTCAGCGCTATTTACCCGCGGTGAAACACAAGCGCTCGTTACCACCACGCTTGGCAACAGCCGTGATGTGAACATGATTGACACCCTTGCGGGCACCAAACAAGACCACTTCATGCTGCATTATAACTTCCCAAGTTACTCAGTGGGCGAAACGGGTCGTGACAGCGGTCCAAAACGCCGTGAAATCGGTCATGGTCGCCTAGCACGCCGCGGTGTACAAGCCATGCTGCCAGATAGTGACCGTTTCCCATACGTGATTCGTATCGTATCTGACATCACCGAATCCAATGGTTCATCATCAATGGCATCTGTCTGTGGCGCATCACTGGCGTTAATGGATGCCGGCGTACCACTAAAAGCGCCGGTTGCGGGTATCGCAATGGGTTTGGTTAAAGAAGGCGAGCGTTTTGCCGTGCTGTCTGACATCTTGGGTGATGAAGACCACCTAGGTGATATGGACTTTAAAGTCGCGGGTTCTGCCAATGGCGTGACTGCGTTACAAATGGATATCAAAATTGAAGGCATCACGCCAGAGATTATGGAAAAAGCCCTACACCAAGCGCATGCGGGTCGTATCCATATTTTAAATGCGATGAATGAAGTGATTTCAACCAGCCGTAAAGAAATCAACGCCCATGCACCAAACTATGCGGTGATTGATATCGACCCTGAAAAAATCCGTGACGTGATTGGTAAAGGTGGTGCAACCATTCGCCAATTAACTGAAGAAACAGGCGCAGTGATTGATATTGATGATAATGGTACCATTCGTATCTTTGGTGAAAACAAAGCAGCGACCAAAGCCGCGATTGCTAAAATCGAGGCGATTACGGCAGAAGTAGAAGTCGGCAAGACTTATACAGGTAAAGTGGCTCGTATTGTTGAGTTTGGTGCGTTTGTCAATGTATTACCTAACACTGACGGTCTGGTGCATATCTCACAAATCTCTGATGCGCGTATCGAGAATGTGAATGATGTGCTAAAAGAAGGTCAAATAGTGAATGTACTGGTTCAAGACATAGACAACCGTGGACGTATTAAACTCACCATGAAAGGTGTGGATCAAACCATCGCGTCAACTGAATCTGCTGATACTGAAACGCCAGCGGCTGAATAGTTTTATTAAAATGTAGCTATCAAAAATTAAAAACCGCTTTATCGTAAGGTAAAGCGGTTTTTTTTGGGATAAATTTTGGCAAACGCTATAAAAACATCATTACAGTAATTAGAAAAAATGCCCGATTACGAGAAGGTTTTGAGCGCGTTGACATTTTACTACTTGCAATATGCCGATAACGACAATGAATCACTGAGTAGCCCTCGATAAAATCTTAACCATTGAAAACTATTTAAACTAATAGAGCTAACGATAAACCAGCACATTCAAACTACTAACAGGCTGAAGGTATTTTTCCATTAATGGCAAAATATCGTCATCAAAAGACATATCATTTGGCACAAGCAATTCATCACTGGCAAGCACCGCCACACGGCGAATACCTTGATACCGTCCCCAATCAAACATAATTTTCTCTAACTTTTGTAATGCTGATACGATATACTCAACATGCGGCGGATTTTCGGCAAATTCTGTGATTGCCATATCCACGATGAACTGTGGCTTTGACAACGCTCCACCGACTGCCATACCCGCCAAATCACGCTGCGGCGTAAACTGTAACACATCACCGAGTAACAGCTGCGAACGCTCACAAGCTTGCTTGTAAACGGTGTAATGCTCAGGATACAGCGATTGGTACTTAAGTAAGGCGCGCTGACGAAAAATACCTGACACCGGGACGGGCATAATGAGCGCTTGATAGCGGTCTTGAAACAAGGTTTTTTTATCGACTTGGGTCAGCACTACTTAGCGTTCCAGTTATTTATTGATTATTATTTGTGGATGGTTATTTGTTGGCGACTTTTTGCTATTCAAGCTGTGCAACTTGCTGTTCTAGCAGCTGGATACGCTCTTCTTTTTTACTACTCAGCTCATTCATCATACGCAGCTGGTCTTGCATCATGGCTTCTTGCTCTTTTAGCTGCGCGCTCTGCTCTGACAATCGACTCAGCTCTTCTTTGGCAATCGCCGAATCTTCAGGTAGTGTCGGCGCAAGAATTTCTTCTGGCGTGATTGTCGGTAGCGCTGCGGTCGCATGGGCTGAGCTAGAGTTAGCATCCACTGCGACGGTTGACGCGGCAGGTAAGCTAGCGCTAGCTTGTGGTTTTACTATAGGCGCTGCAGTTTTGGGTGTTGCGTTTACTTGGGTCTGCGTCTGTGTCTGTTTCTGTGACTGCGCGGTGGATTTGTTGGGCTCGCTTGACTGCCCCATAAAAAACCATGCCAAGGTAGCCAGTGCCAACCCTGCACCCACTAGCAACCCAAGTTGATTGCGGTTTTTTAACGTCCGTTTCGCTAGTGGTTGACTTGGCGGTCTTAAAAATGGGTTTGCTGTCTGGTCGATAACTGCTTTACTTTCGGGTTTTGTTTTGGTTAATAGAACGGGTGGCGTCGTCTCGATAGTTTCGATAGTTTCGATAGTCTCAATAGTCTCGATAATTTTTTTATCACTATTTTCATCACTACTTTGCGATGCAATGGGCTGTGGTTGCGCGCTATGACTGTCTGATTGTAGACTTAGGTTTAGGTCTGGGTCTGACTTAGCTGCTAACGGTAGGTTATCAATATCAAATATCAGCGCGTTATCGGTTGTCTGTGACGGTACGGGCTGTGACACTGTCGCTGTATTGACAGCGTCTTCGATATTCACAGTGATATTGGGTTCAACATCGCTGGGTAGCTCATCCAAATCAAAATCATCAAAACTCAGCTTTTTGGGTGCGAGGGTATCAGCCGCTTTTGTGTTATCTGCTGTATAGTCCGTTTTGCCATGAAGTAATTCATCTTCCAACTGGTTTAAATCAATGCTATCTAGCGAAAACGCATTTGTGATTGCTGTCGTTTTTGGAGATCTGTCTGAGTAGTTAGTCGCTTGCATCGGCGCCTGAGTTGTATCAAGCTGCAACGGATTATCTGACACGCCGGTCGTTGGATTTTCAGCCAGCGGTGATGATGGATTGACATCTTTGCTAGTCGGGGCTGTAGAGTCATTGTCTTTTTTTAGGCTAAATAATTTCATGTTGGGTCAATATCCCTATCCATGTCGGGCGGGTCAGATGTCCGTACGGTTTCATGCTAGCGATGTATATGCCAAGCTGACATTAAAATGATGGTGTACATTCGTTTGCTTGTTACTATAACAAACCCCAGTCAAAAATAACAACGTTTAGCACAAAAACCTATTTTGACCACCCTAATTGTATGACAGGCGCTTCAACTTGGCTTATTTAAACCTAACAATACCCGCGCTATCTTCGCCATAATGAACAGTTTCCTGATGATTGGATTGCTGAATGTCAACGATCTCATCGGGTGTTGGGCGACGCTCGCTATAACCACATGCCGTACACTCGATATACTCATCATACTCGGGCTGATATAGCTGAATTTGAACAACTTTATCCATTGCTTTGCAGCTTGGGCATGCCACCCCTGCTAGAAATTGACGTTTGGGGCGATTGGATTGATATCTCATAGTTTCTTCTTTTTACTAGCTTGTATTTTGACAACCGTGTTACCAAGCTTGGGTGTTAGCGTTATCTGTGTCATCGCTCAGCAGTTCATCATAGCTACTGGTTAAAAATCCCGAGTGACGTAACAGCGCATCAATACGGGCTTCACGACCGCGAAATGCCTCAAAGTTGGCTTTTGCAGATTGGCTACCGCCTTTGGCTAAAATGTTATCACGGAAGGATTTGCCAGCGTTTTTATCAAAAATACTGGTCTCTTCAAACTTGCTAAACGCATCGGCTGACAACAGTTCTGCCCATTTGTAAGAATAATACCCTGCCGCATAGCCTCCTGCGAAAATGTGGCTAAAGCCATTGGCAAAACGGTTATAACTGGCGGTCGGCATAATCGACACATCGGCACGCACGCTATCAAGTAACGCCAATAACTGGGGATAGTCGGGTGCTGGGGTTTTGGCATGCAATAACAAATCAAATAACGCAAACTCTAGCTGGCGCAGGGTTTGCATGCCGCTTTGGAAATTTTTGGCAGCGAGCATACTTTGTAGCATGCTCTTTGGCAATGTTTCGCCGGTATCGACATGACGGCTAATTAATGCAATCCCTTCAGGGTGCCATGCCCAGTTTTCCATAAACTGACTGGGTAGCTCAACTGCATCCCATTCGACGCCATTCACGCCTGCCACATCGCCAACATTCACTTCAGTGAGCAGATGATGCAGCCCATGTCCAAACTCATGAAAGAGGGTTAACACTTCATCATGGGTTAATAAGCTGGGTTTGCCGCGCTGTGCACCCGTTGGCGCAGGGGTAAAGTTTGCCACCATAAAACAAACGGGTAACTGCTGATAACCGCTATCATCGTGTTGATAACGCGCTTGAAAGCCACTCATCCATGCGCCACCGCGTTTGCCAGGACGGGCATATAAATCAAAATAAAAACCACCGATAAGCTGCTGATGTTCATCAAAAACTTGATAAAAACGCACGTCATCATGCCAGCGCTGCGTGCTTGCAGTTTTATCTTCAATCTGAATGCCATACAGTTTTTGCACAATCTCAAATAAGCCTGCGATGACTGTCGGCACTGGGAAGTACGGACGCACTTGTTCTTGCGATAGATTAAATTGACGTTGTTTAACTTTTTCTGCCAGATATGCGGTGTCCCAAGGTCGCACCTCATCGCCATCATCACCGATGCCAAACGCCAAACCTTCAACCTGCAGCTGTTTTAAATCTTGCATGGCAAAGGGTCGTGCTTTGTCTGCCAAATCCCGTAAAAACTGCTCTACAGTGTCGACATTGTCCGCCATTTTGGTGGCAAGTGATAATTCAGCAAAATTGTCATAGCCCAATAACTGGGCTTTTTGTGCGCGTTTTGCCAAGATATCCGTCATGATATCGGCATTGTTAAATTCTGGCTGCGCTGACAATTCAGAGGCACGGGTGACATACGCCCGATACAAGGTTTCGCGTAACTCGCGGTCATCGGCATAGGTCATCACCGCAAGATAGACTGGGATATCAAGTGTCGCCACATACGGCGTTGCTAATACTTGCTCCGGGAATTTTTCTGTATATCGGTTACCCGCATCTGCAAGCATGGCAAGCGCAGATTCAGGCAGTCCTGCTAGTTGCGATTCACTTAACGGTAAAAAGTAGCTTTGGGTAGCATCGAGCACGTTATCGGAGAATTTAGCCGATAGCGTAGATAACTCGCTGGCAAGGGTGGCAAATTGCTGTTTTTGTGCCTCCGCTAAACCCACACCGGATAATTCAAAACTTTGTAGCGCCAAGGTCAACGAGCGTTGTCTCGCCGGCTCTAAACGCGCAAAAAATGACTGATCGCTCACCACACGCTGATAGCGTTGATACAGCGGTAGATGTTGACCAACCGCCGTGCCGTAGGCAGAAAGTGCGGGCAATAGTGCATGATGCAGCTCACGGATTGGCTCATCACTGATCACGCTATTTAAGTGCGATAGCAAGCCCCAACTGCGGTCTAATGCCAAATTCACATGGTCAAAGGCGATGATATCATTGAGCGCTTGTTGGCTGCTGAGGTGTGCATCGTTAACTTGACTATTAGCTTGCCCAGCTTTGTTATCGAGGTCGGCTTCATCATCAAGCATAGTCAAAAACGCATGTCCATTCGCCAACGCCTCATCGATTGCCGTTTTGAGTCGCTCAAGCGCTAATTGATTAAATTCAACAAGGTGCAAATTTTCTGTCGGATTTTCTACATCGTTGATCATACTGTTTTCCAATTTTTTATCGCTCGTTGATGATTGAGAGTAAAAGTCGTCATTGCCCAAAATTTTAGCATAAAAACCGCAACGCTTGGCAAAGCTACCCCATTTTGCTACACAGCTTTGCGACATAAATGTCGACAATCATTATATTGTGACAATTTTTTGTCAAAACAAGCCAGCGGTACAATTTCACGTTAAAATAATGCCATGTTTATCACTGTGATTTTATTATGCGCTCACTAACACCTAAAAAAATAACACCTAAGCCAGTAGCATCTAACGAAATAGTGTCTAACCAAGTATCAGGCGCCAAACAACCAAAAAACAGCCTAATCATCACCAGTTATAACATCCATAAAGGCATGTCACCCCTCAATCGTTTTGTCAAAATGGAAGGCATCGCTGCTGCACTTGACCAAGTGCAATCTGATATTATCTGTTTGCAGGAAGTCCAAGGTCAAAATCTCAAACGGGTGGTGAAATACAATGAATTTCCCGACCAGTCCCAACATGAATGGTTTGGCGAGTATCTACAGCTTGAAAACAGCTATGGCAAAAACGTCGAATATAACCACGGTCATCATGGCAATGCGGTACTAAGTCGCCATCCGCTCGACCCCAAACACAATGTCAATATCACAGTGAGCCGCCTTGAGCAGCGTGGTGTATTGCACTGCGAAATCCAGCCCAAAGGCTGGCATACGCCCATTATCGTGCTTTGCGCGCATCTAAACTTAAGGGAAAATGACCGTGAAAAACAATATGAGGTGATAAGCCAGTATATCAATAACGAAATCGACCAATCCACGCCGCTGATATTGGCAGGCGATTTCAATGACTGGAAAAAGTTATCCTGTCAAAAGCTTGGCTGTGACCTTAATTTACAAGAAGCCGTGCTGACCCACCATGGCAAACTACTGCCTACCTTCCCTGCCAAGCTTCCGGTATTAAGCCTTGACCGTATCTATGTGCGTAACCTACAAGTACACCGTGCTTGGGTGCATAAGGGACAACCTTGGTCAAATCTCTCTGACCATTTGCCGGTTAGTGCCGAAGTCAGTCTGCTGCCAGATTAAAGATTAAAAGATTAAATTTGCATGATTTTTGCACCAAGGTAGCCTACCAATTTTTATAGACATGACTGTCAATTTTTGTCCTAGCCAAACCCGATTTGACGTTTTAGGCCACAGGCTTTAGACGTCAGGCTTTAGACGTCAGGCTTTACACGTCGGTTAGCCAAATTGACGCTACACTGGAAATCCTCATGCAATCAAAATTACTCATTATTTTTGCGATATTAGGCATCACCGCACTCGCTATTTTTAACCTCATATCATCACATCGTACCCAGCAAGTCATTGCATCCAATCAAGCCAATAGCAGTACCGCCTCGGCACCCTTAGCCATAGCATCAAACGATACGTCATCGATTGGGGAGCAGCCTAAACAAGTGCTTGATAAGGCAACAACAGATTTGAATCAAGCCGCTCAGACCTCATCCAACAACTTGGCAAGCGCAGAGAAAACCACGCAATAATCAGTGATTGTAGCACCGCCAAGCAACAATGGTTAAAAGGACATCAAGTGGCTAATATTAAATCGCTAACATCAAATAGCTAAGATTAAATAGTCAAAGACGTTTTTTGTTTTAGCAGGTATTTGTCTCAACGATAAAAAAGGGCAAATTGTATTGCCCTTTTTTTCATTAACGAGATTTGTTGCGCGCGTTACTTTTATTTTTAGCGCTTTTTGCTTTCCTGACGTTCTCACTTGGCTTAGATTGAGCATTAGGATTAGATGGCGCATTGGGATTGGATTGAACGGAATTAGATACCGCTTGTGATTGACCGCGACTTTTGCCTTTACCGCGATTATTAAATGACGATTTTTCCAGCTGTGCCACCAAATCAAAATCAATCTGCTGGGTCTCCATATTGACGGCAGCGACTTTGACACGGATTTTATCACCCAGTCCAAATACCAGTCCTGATTTTTCACCAAATAACTGCTGCGCCTTGTCATCATATACAAAGTAATCTTCGCCCAAATGCGAGATATGAATCAAGCCATCAATGAATAAATCGGTGAGAGTCACGAACAAGCCAAAATTGGTCACTGTGGTAACTACTGCATCAAATGCTTCACCGATATGGTCTTTCATATAATGGGCTTTGAGCCACTGCTCAACAAAACGGCTGGCTTCATCGGCACGGCGCTCTGTCATTGAGGTCTGCTCACCCGCATCTTCTAGTGACCAATCTGGCAGCGGCGCCTTTTTGCCCGTCACTTTCGCTTTGATGGCACGGTGTAGCATCAAGTCGGGATAACGGCGAATCGGTGAGGTAAAGTGGCTGTATTCCTCATACGCCAGCCCAAAGTGCCCGATATTGGTCGCTGCATAGTTGGCTTGCTGCATGGAGCGCAGTAGCACACTATGGATACTAATCGCATCAGGGCGCTCGCGTGTCGCTTCAATGATACGTTGATAATCTGCCTGTGTCGGATTTTCTTCAGGAAATGACAAACCAAAATGCTTCACAAAGTCACTGACGCGAGCGGCTTTTTCTGCCTCCGGGGTATCATGATTGCGATACAAGACTGGCAATTCATGCTTGAGCGAAAATTCAGCCGCGCAGGTATTGGCAAGTAGCATCATCTCTTCGATGAGCTTATGCGAGTCACCACGCGTCCGTGCCACAATGGCGCTGATTTTGCCGGCTTCATCAAACTTGATATAAGTCTCTTGGGTTTCAAATTCCATCGCATGGCGCTGTTCGCGTTTGACCAATAGCACTTTGTACAAATCATACAGCACATCAATTGATTTTTTGACCGCTTTATTACCGGTGATAGTGACTGGCACTTCGGCTTTGGGCGTTTCCCCTTGAACTTGGGCAAAATAATCATTGACTTGGTTATAAGTCAATCGCGCTTGAGAGTGCATCACGCTTGGATAAAACTCATAGCTGGTCACGTTACCGCTACGCGATAGTATGATGTCGGCTACCATACACAAGCGGTCAACACTTGGGTTTAAAGAGCAAAGCCCGTTGGAGAGTTTTTCAGGTAGCATCGGCACCACAAAATGCGGGAAGTAAACTGATGTACCCCGCTCATAGGCTTCTTGATCAAGTACTGAGTTGGCAGTCACATAATGACTGACATCGGCAATCGCGACGACCAAGCGGTAGCCACCGCCACGACGTTTTTCGGCATAGACGGCATCATCAAAGTCGCGCGAGTCTTCGCCATCAATGGTGACTAGCGGCAACGCCCGTAAGTCGATACGGTCTTGATAGTCTTTTTCTGTCGGCTCTTTGTATGCATCGACTTGCTGCATGACTTTTGGGCTAAACTCATGGGGAATATCGTAATTTAGCAGCGTAGTTTTGATAATCAATTCACGCTCGTTATCATCGACCAAGCTTTCAGTAATTTTCCCCGTCGCATATTCATGTTGGGTGGGATAGTCAATGATATCGACTTTGACGGGGTCACCCATTTTGAGTTGTAGCGCTTCGACGTTTTCTTCCGTCACCGTAATCGGTTGATGATTGTTTGGGCTAATCAGTTCTACAAAGTAACCATCGTCATCTTTTGCAAGTTTACCAATATATTGTAGCTGGGCATGGGATACCACTGACAACACACGACCCATCATACGACCACGGTTGTCGGTACTAGTAGCGATGGCTTTTACTTTATCGCCATGAAATACCCAGCGCATTTCAGTTTCATTCAAAAACAAATCCGGCATATCATCAAGCACGACAAAGCCAAAGCCTTTGGCATGGGCAGCGACCACGCCAGTTACGGCATCGTTCTCAGTCAATGGGCGATAAATATAAGGATTGCCGCCGTCGGCATCACGGCTTAATTGTCCATCCCGCAGCATAGCTTTTAAGCGGTTGCCCAGTGCGTCGTACTCATCGTCATCCAAATCAAAAATCGTCGCAAGCTCGTGTTGGGTAGCTTGTCCGCGCTCAAGTAGGGTTTGTAAAATCAGTACACGGCTTGGAATCGGGTTGTCATAGTTGGCTGCTTCAACAGCGGCATTGGGGTCTTGCCAATTTTTCATATTGTTGTCGTCTTTTCTTATCATTTAAAATTTGTCATTTAAACTTTGTCATGCAAATTATTTTATCACCTTCGTTAAATGCTAGGGGAAGTATTATCCATCACAGCGATAAAATCATGTTAAAATTTTGTTGCTCAGCTTAGTTTTAGTTCAGGCCTTAGCTCAGCTTAGGTTGATTTAGGCTTTATTGCATTGTATATGGGTGCGTTGCAAGCGTTTTTAAATGGTTGGTTTTTAAATGGTTTATTTTAAGTTTTAAGTAAGCTTTAATATAGCTGACTTCGATAGCGAAAATATAGTTGGCTTCGATAATGAGTGTTTAATGGCTAACGGTGAATCACCACAGTGACATAGACAGCGACATAGATTGGTCAAAAGATAACAAAGGGGAACCCATGAAAGCAAGAATTTTAGCCGTTGGACAAAAAATGCCAGCTTGGGTGCAGACGGGATTTGACGACTATTATAAACGTATTCAGCCCATGCTCAGCACCGAAATCGTTGAAATCCCCGCCTGCAAACGTACCAAAAACCCCTCGTCTGCCGAACTTGAAAAATATGCCATCACCGAAGGCGGACTAATTCTGCAAGCGCACCAAGCCAAAAATTCAGCAGGCAAACGCGAGCAGCTGATTTGCCTAGACGTCCGCGGTAAAAATCTATCAACCGAAGATTTAGCGGCTAAAGTTGGCGAAGCCATGCAGTTGGGTGATGACATGGCGTTTGTGATTGGGGGTGCTGATGGCATTTCAAAAGAGGTTTTAGCCCATGCGACATTCAAATGGTCGCTGTCCAATCTCACCTTGCCGCATCCACTCGTGCGTGTGCTACTGATGGAGCAGCTGTACCGCGCTATGACCATTATCCATCATCATCCGTATCATCGCGGTGATTATTTTTAAGTTTTTCCAGTCAACCTGTTATGTTTGATTATGTATGAAATCGCTGACATGGCTTGTTTTTGCGAATTTTTCCCTTACTTAACCTATTAATCCTTTTTAGTTAATCCTTATTAATTCGTTATCATTTCTATTTATCACTGCAACTTTAAGAAAATTGATGGAAAAAACCGAAAAACAACCAATCAGCCTGCAGCCATTTTTACCCCAAACACCGTACCCGCTTTATACCTTGCCCAGTCTGTTTATTTCACATGGGGCGCCGACGATTGCTATCGAAAACAACCGCACTACCCAAGCGCTCAATAAATTTGGGCAAAATCTGCCAAAACCACGCTTGATTATCATCATCTCTGCGCATTGGCAAAGCCAGCATCTAGAAATCAATGGCAATGCGGCGCCCGCTACTTGGCATGATTTTAGCGGCTTTCAAAAAGCGCTGTATACCATCGATTATCCTGTCAAAGGCGACAGCCTGATTGCTGAGCATCTGGCACAGCAATTGCAGGCTTTGGGCGTTAGCACATCGGTCAATCGACTGCGTCCGTTTGACCATGGGGTATGGTCGCCACTGGTGCATTTGTATCCGCAGGCAGATGTGCCGATTGTGCAGCTTTCGCTACCGCAGCATTTTGATAGTTATGCGTGTTTTCAGTTGGGGGCTTTATTGGCACCGCTGCGGGCAGAGCAAGTATTACTCATCGGCTCTGGCAGTGTCACCCATAATTTGGCGCAGGTACAGTTTGATAGCGGTGAGGTGGATGCGGAGGCACGTGAATTTAAATATTGGTTGATTCATCAACTCAAACAACATATGCCAACGGCTTTAGATTGGCGGTCACATCCATTTGCCCATCACAATCACCCCACCCCTGAACATTTATTGCCGTTATTTTTTGCGGCAGGCGCAGGCTCAAAGATGAGCATCGTGCATGAAAGTTTTGCCCATTTTAGTTTGGGTATGGATGTGTATCGGTTTGACTAACCCTTAGTCCACATCCGCCACATCGAGATTTTTGTCGATTTGAAATACCAAAAATGCGCCGATAGTCATGAGCATAAACATGGTAATACCTAGCTTGGCAACGGGATTAAAGGGCAGGATATTTAATACTAAGCCGCCAAAAATACCGACGACAAAGTTGAGTGAGCCTTGCAAGGCACTCGCCATGCCCGCGCGGCGTTTTTGAAATGCCAAAGCAATGGCACCTGAATTGGGCTGGGTGAGCCCTAACCCTGCAATACAACAAAAAATGCTGGCGAGCACCAACGGCAGCCAAGCTTGCGTGCCAAATACCAAACCTAGCAGCATCAAACATGCCGCCGCGATTACTTGCATCACCGCCCCAAATCTCAGCAAGCTGACTAGACGATAACGGTTCACCAGCCATTGGTTGACCTGTGTCAACCCAATAAAACCTGCCGCATTCATGCCAAAAATCCAGCTAAAATGCTGCGGCGTCACCCCATATCCTTCCATAATTAGCTCAGGTGCCGCGCTGATATACACAAACATCGAACCCATCAGCAGCCCTGCGCCAATCGCAGGATAATTAAACTGGGTATCTTTGAGCAAATCCCAGTATTGACTGAGCACGTCATTCATCGGACGGTTGTTGCGAAACTCATCGGTCAAGGTTTCATGCAAAAACAGCCGGGTCAGCACGATATTTAAAATACCAAACCCCGCCAAAAACCAAAAAATCACCCGCCAACTGGCGACTTTTAACAGCAACGACCCTAGGCTTGGTGCCAAAATCGGCGCAATCCCCATCACTAGGACCATCAGCGAAAATGCCTTTGCCATTTGCTTGGGATGCAAGCGGTCACGAATCATCGCTCGCGACACCACCGTTCCCACACACGCGCCCAACGCCTGCAGCGTTCGTGAGACAAACAACACGTATTCATTGGTAGTGGTGGCGCACATCACCGAAGCAATCACATACAGTACCATGCCCACATACAAGGGCTTGATGCGCCCAATCCGATCCGAAATCGGACCATAAAACAACTGCCCGACCACCAATCCCACAAAATAGGCAGGTACCGAATTGGACATAAAAGCCGTTGCTACGCCAAAATCTTTTGCCATACTGGGCAAAGCCGGCAAATACATATCAATCGACAGCGGACCGATAGCAATAATCAACCCCAAAATCATAATCCAAACTGTCGGATAGTCTAACTCGTGCGATGGTTGAGGGTGCGGTGTTGGCGGTAGGTTCATAGTGATCAATTTAAATAAAAAAGCGTGTCTAAATAAAAAAGCAGGCAAAAATCATAAGTCGGCTATTATAAACAAATTTTCCTAAAATATTTTTCGTTATCGTTTAGTTTATGTGAGCAATCAACCATGCAGATTGGCTAAAACACAGCATAAAAAAGGCAGCCTTTGCTGCCTTTTTTAGCGAATACCTTGACAGCTTACTGCAAAAAAGTACCCAAACGTTGACCCATTGTCACAGGCACTGAATTATAAAGACCTGCACCCCAAGCCATGCCCGCTGATTTTGGTAATACCACAATCGCCGTTGAGCCCAAATAAAACCGCCCAAGTTCATCGCCTTTTTTCAGCGTCATGTGATGGGTTTGACGCTGCACGCGATCGCTACGTTTGATTTTGCCTGTGGCCACTGTTTCAATCCCTGCTACAATCATCGCCCCGACTAGCACAACGCAAGCTTTACCAAATTCGGTATCAAACACACACACGCAGCGCTCATTACGGGCAAACAAATCGGTAATGTTTTCAGCGGTCTCGTTATTCACCGAGAATAGCTGTCCTGGCACATAGATGGTTTCTACCAAAGTACCGTCAAACGGCATATGCACGCGGTGATAATTGGTTGGTGCCAAATACACGGTGACAAAACTCCCCTCTTGCATGGCTTTGCCAAGTTCATAATCCGCGAGCAATTGCCCGACTTCATACGATTTGCCTTTGGCTTGCAGGATTTGGTCTTTATCGATTTGCCCCAATTGCGATATCATGCCATCTGCAGGACAGATCAGCGCATCTGAGTCATCATCAATCTTGCGCGCGCCGTCTTTGAGCTCACGAGTAAAAAAATCATTAAAACTGTCATACTGAGAAAAGCTACCGCGCGCATATTCCTCTAGCTTGATGCCATACACCGAAGCAAAGGTACGAATAAAGGTTTTTTTCACCATCGGATGACGGCTTTGGGCAAGGCGACCTGCGATTTCACTGATTTTTTGTTGTGGGACAAGCGATTGTAACGTCGTAAACAAGGTCATAAGTTACTCGAGATTGGCATTTTAAAGTTGGCTTATTATAATCAAAATCCCCCTTAGAATCACGGTATATTAAACACTGGGCTACGAGTTAAGCGACAAGCTAGCTGTTAAGTTAAGACGCTTACGCTCAAACTGACGGATAAGAAAAATCATGAAAGCAGTACTACAACGGGTGAAATTTGCCAAAGTAGCAGTTAACCAAGCGCCTCACCAACAACAAATCGTCGGCGAGATTGCACACGGCGTACTTGTTTACCTTGGCCTTGGGCATGATGATACGCTTGCGATGGGGCAAAAAATGATTGATAAAATCCTCACCTATCGCGTATTTGAAAATGAGCAAGGCAAAATGGATAAAAATGTGCAAGAGGTTAATGGCGGCTTACTGTTGGTGTCGCAGTTTACCCTCCTTGCCAATACCCAATCGGGTAGACGTCCTGATTTTAAGCCCGCGATGGCGCCCGACATTGCCAAAGCTTTGTTTGCCGAAATAGTAGCGTATACCAAGACGCAATATGCGGCTGTGCAAACAGGCGAATTTGGTGCAGATATGCAAGTCAGCAGTTGCAACGATGGTCCAATAAATTTTATTTTTGAACTGTGATACGACCCGTGTTAAGTACCAAAAATTGAGTGAAACGCCGAATTTCTTACAACACCACAAATAAAAGTCCTAAAAGCTTATCGTTGTCATTTTTTTGTCATATTCTGAAGTTGTAATATGGGCATTGTAATATTGTTGTCATAAAATTGTTTTGACAAACAGTTGCCTATTTTTATCGCTTGAGAAACTTATGAAAAATGAAACTATTTTGGTGGTGGAAGATGAGCCTGCCATTCGAGAAATGATCGTGACCACATTAGAGATGGCAGGATTTGATTGTTTGCAAGCCTCGGAAGTCTCTCAAGCCCATCACTTGGCGGTCGATCATCGCCCCAACCTCATCTTATTAGATTGGATGCTACCCAATGGGCTGTCAGGCATTGATTTATGCCGCCGCCTGAAAAAAGATGAAATGCTCTCTGAAATCCCTATCATCATGCTCACCGCCAAAGGCGAAGAAGATAACAAAGTTCAAGGACTTGACGCTGGGGCAGATGACTATATCACCAAGCCGTTTTCCACCCGTGAACTGGTTTCCCGTATCAAAGCGGTATTGCGCCGTAGTAGCGCATTGTCAGGCGAAAAACCCATTGACGTAGGCGGCTTGTCGCTAGACCCTGCCAGTCAGCGCGTGAGTGCCAATAACAAAGCGGTGGATATCGGACCGACAGAGTATCGGCTACTTGCTTTCTTTATGAGTCATCCCGAGCGGGCTTATACCCGCACCCAGCTACTCGATCAAGTGTGGGGTGGCAATGTGTATGTCGAAGATCGTACCATTGACGTGCATATCCGCCGCCTGCGTAAAGTGCTTGAGCCATTTGGGTTTGCGGACTATATCCAAACTGTACGTGGCACAGGCTATCGCTTTTCTAATAAAATCGACTAAAATAGCCTGATTAATCGCATTGAAATTTTTGCCAACTTATCCCAACTTCGCTATAGTAAGCTTTCTCAATGGATGCTAGAAAAATTAATATGTGGGCGAGCATTTCACCCGTGGTGACAGCTGGGGTTGCCGGGCTGTTGATTGGCGGGCTATTAGGGTTTTGGGGTTGGGGACTGGCGATAGGGCTTTGCTTGTATCAGCTATATTTTTTATGGTCGATACAACGCTTTAAAGCGTGGTATAACAAAAACCCCGATGAGCCGCCGCCTGCATTTGAGCCCAACCTTAGTGTCGTTGCCAGCAATATCTACCAAGTCAATCGCCAAGAGAAATTGGCGCATCAGCAAACCGTTTCGCTGGTGCAAAAAGTGCGTGACTCGCTGAGCGCATTGCAAGACTCGATTATTCTGATTGATAAAAACGACTGTATCGAATGGTGGAACAACTCTGCCGAGCGGCTTTTTCATTTTAAAGCGCCCGACCAAGGTCGCAATGTGTTGACCATTATTCGCAACCCGCTTTTTCATCAATATTATCACCACATTGAAGACTATCCAGATGGTGTGCGTATCCATAACCCGTCTAATATCGAGCGCTATGTGCAGTGCAAGATTACCAAATTTGGGCAAGAAAAATTACTGCTGATTTATGATGTCACCCGTTTTCAGCATTTAGAACAGATGCGAAAAGACTTTGTGGCCAATGTTTCGCATGAACTTCGCACACCGCTTACCGTCATCATGGGGTATGTGGAGACTTTGAGTGAACAGCCTGATTTAGATCCGCGTATTGCTCGCGCGTTTACTCAGATGATGCAGCAAAGTCAGCGCATGAATAACATCATTAATGACTTACTGTTATTATCTCGACTAGAGAACGATGAAAAGCCCACTGAGCCCAAAGATATTGATATTCCCAAAATGCTAATGCAATTGTTTGACGATGCGCAGATGTACAACAAGTCATACGACCATATGATTCATTTGCATATCGACAGCACGTTACATATTTTGGGTTATGAAGATTATCTGCGAAGTGCGCTCAGTAACCTGATTACCAATGCCATGAAATACACCCCCAAAGGTGGGGAGATTAGTATTAGCTGGCATGAGTGTGACGCGGGGGTATGTTTTAGCGTGACCGACAATGGCATTGGTATCGAGCAGCGCCATATTCAGCGCTTAACCGAGCGTTTTTATCGCGTGGACACGGGTCGAAGCCGTGACACAGGGGGTACTGGTTTGGGGCTAGCAATTGTTAAGCATGTCTTGTATCAGCATCATGCCACCTTGGATATCACCTCCACAGTTGGCAAAGGCTCGACCTTTACTGTGACCTTTCCAAAATCTGCTAGTATCCCAACCCAATCCCTTAATCCTGCAAGCCCACAAAGTTAAAATTTACTGGTGGCTGACGCCCTTGCATGATATCAGCCATCGCTTTTGCTGAGCCGTTCGAGTGCGTCCAGCCCAAAGTGCCATGTCCGGTGTTGAGATACAAATTATCAATACGTCCTTGGCGATTGACCGCGCGACCGATAATCGGCACATTTGACGGTGTCATCGGTCGCAGCCCTGTCCAATAATTCGGCTCGGTCAAATCTACCGCATCTCCAAACACCTCTCTCACCCGCCGCGTAATCGCTTGGCAACGAATGGGATTTAGCTCAAGGTTAAAACTGTTAAATTCAGCCGTTCCTGCTACTCGCAAGCGATCGCCTAAGCGCGAGTATACCAGTTTAAACTCATCATCAATCAAGCTTACATAAGGTGTCTCATCGGGTCGCAACACAGCATAAGTGGCTGAATAGCCTTTGGCAGGATAGATGGGTAGATTGATACCCAATGCTTTGACTAAGGCAGGACTATAGCTCCCTAACGCCAGTACATACGCATCGGCGGACAGTATCTGTGACTGCGCTGGCAAAGCGGTATTGTCTCTACTATCAACGGAGATTACTTCCACACCATCAATGTGTTGGTTATGATAAATAAGTCGTTTGATAGCAGTATTAAATAAAAATGTTACCCCTTGCTGTTGACAAAGTGCTGCCAAGCGATGAGTGAATTTTTGGGCATCCCCTGATTCATCAAGTGCCGTATAAGTCGCTCCAACCAATTCTTTGCCAATACCAGTTAACGCAGGCTCTAATTCTATCGCTTTATCCACACTAATCACTTGCCGATCACAACCCAATTGCTGCATCCGTTTAGTGGGTGCTATCGCTGCCTGAAACTCAGCATGATCGGTATAAAAATGCATAATACCGCGTGTCAGACAGTCATAATCAATGTGTGTTTGCGCCCTAACCTCCCCCAGTATCTGCCGAGAGTATAATCCTAAATTGACCATCTGCACCAAATTAGCATCGGCACTTTTCGCATTGCATTGCTGCAAAAACTGCCAACCCCATCGCCACAGTGCCATATCAGGGGCTGTATCTTGCGCTGTACTGCCGGGCAAACCCAACAACCGACGCCAGCGAAACAACAATGGGGCATCTTCTCGAAATAACCATTTTAGCGCTTTATAGGGTGTATCAGGATTTGCCCAAGGCGTGGCATGTGACACAGATATTTGCCCACCATTGGCAAACGATGTTGACAATGCCGCACTACTTTCGCGCTCGATTACCGTTACCTCAAACCCTGCTTGTCGAAGCTGCCAAGCAGTAGTGACACCCACCACCCCCGCACCAAGCACGATAACCTGCTTTGTCATAACTTGCCTTACTGTCGTTAGCTGATGAATATGTATAGATAAAAAATGTAGATTGACTAGCAATCAATAAAAAGCCCCCAGTTATCATGGAGGCTTTTTTTCATTTATAAATAACATGGGCTGAAATTTTAATCTATCAGCGTGGGCACAAAGCGTTATTTGCTTAATTTACTGCTGATTTCACGTAGCAATAGTACTTCTTCTGAAGGTTCTGGTGCAGCCGCATCTTGCGCTTCGCTTTGGCGGCGTAGGCGGTTCATGGCTTTCACCAACATAAATATGATAAATGCCAAAATAATAAAGTTGATTAAGATGGTGACAAAATTACCATATGCAAATACAGGCACACCCGCTTTTTTGAGCGCATCATACGTCATAGCGGTGCCTGCAGGTACATCACCTAACACCACAAACATATTGGTAAAGTCGATTCTGCCGCCCATAATCGCAGAGATAATCGGCATAATAATATCTTCTACCAACGACGTGGTGATTTTACCAAATGCGCCGCCGATGATGACACCCACTGCCAAATCCATCACATTGCCTTTGAGGGCAAACTCTTTAAATTCTGACATCATACTCATATAACTTCTCCTACTTTCAAAATAATTGCTACAATCGTTGACTAAAAAACCCTTATCATCATAAGGAATTGTGTAAAATTTTAAATCTTTGCTTTGCCAGTGTGTAGATTAAATTAAAAAAGCTTGTAACAGGTACAAGCTTTTTGTAAATAAATGTTAGGCTTTTTCAAAATTTTTATCGCGTAGATTCGCTATTATTTACGACCGTTACGTTTACGCTCATTTTCAGTCAAGTATTTTTTGCGTAGACGAATTGATTTTGGTGTCACCTCAACCAGCTCATCATCTTCAATAAATTCAAGCGCTTGTTCAAGGGTAAAAATGATTGGCGGCGTTAAAATAATCGCATCATCGGTACCACTGGCGCGCACGTTCGTCAACTGTTTTGCTTTGGTTGGATTGACTACCATGTCATCGCTACGTGAGTTTTGACCGACAATCATACCTTCATAGACTTCAGTTTGTGGTGATACAAACATACGACCACGTTCTTGAAGATTAAATAGCGCATAGCCCAATACAGTACCATTCACCATAGAAATCAACACACCATTTTGGCGTTTTGCCACATCGCCTGTTTTGACAGGACCATAATGTGAGAAACTTGAAGTCATGATACCAGTACCTGAGGTAATGGTTAAGAACTCAGAGCGAAAACCAATCAAACCACGTGACGGCACCACCGCTTCAATACGGATACGGCCTTTGCCGTCAACTTCCATATTGGTCAATTCGCCTTTACGGTAGCCCATTTGCTCCATTACCGCGCCTTGGTGCTGTTCTTCAACATCAAAAATCACATTTTCAAACGGCTCTTGTTTCTCACCTTCGATTTCACGAACAATTACTTCTGGACGTGATACACCCAGCTCAAAACCTTCACGGCGCATATTCTCAATCAATACAGACAAGTGAAGTTCTCCACGACCTGAGACTTTAAATTTATCAGGACTGTCGGTATCTTCCACGCGAAGTGCCACGT
This sequence comes from Moraxella sp. CTOTU47915, assembly GCF_031986685.1. NCBI lineage: Bacteria > Pseudomonadati > Pseudomonadota > Gammaproteobacteria > Moraxellales > Moraxellaceae > Moraxella > Moraxella sp. CTOTU47915. Next base: position 91,036 of record NZ_DAMAAE010000005.1, on the reverse strand, counting down.
TATGAATTAACTCACGTTCTAGGCGCTCACGAATATTGCGTGACGTCACGAATTTACCTTCTTTACCCGCGAATGGTGAGTTGTTCACTTGGAAAGTCATCGATACGGTTGGCTCATCGACACTTAGCGCTGGTAAGGCTTCTACGTTTTGTGGATCACAGATAGTATCAGAAATATTTAACGCATCGATACCCGTGATACAGACGATATCACCGGCCTGCGCCATAGGTACTTCGATACGGTCAAGACCATGGTAACCCATAATTTGTAGGATACGGCCGTTACGTTTATTACCTTCTTTATCCACAATTGTTACAGGCGTATTGGTTTTAACTGACCCACGCTGAATACGACCGATACCAATCAAACCTTTGAAGTTATCATAATCAAGGCTTGAAATCTGCATACGGAATGGACCGTCCGTATCCACCTGTGGTGGCTCAACGACATTAACGATGGTTTCAAACAATGGCTGCATATCTTCTGCAAGCTCGTCAGGCGATAACCCTGCAATACCATTCATGGCAGAGGTATAAACGATGGGAAAATCTAGCTGCTCATCTGTCGCACCCAAATTATCAAACAAATCAAACACCTGATCCATGACCCAGTCTGGACGGGCGCTTGGTTTATCAATTTTATTAATCACCACGATTGGCTTTAAGCCACGGGCAAATGCTTTTGAGGTCACAAAACGGGTTTGTGGCATAGGACCATCAACGGCATCAACTAATAACAACACACAGTCAACCATCGACATCACACGTTCAACTTCACCACCGAAGTCAGCGTGACCGGGGGTGTCGACGATGTTAATACGGTATTCAACGCCGTCTTTAGGATTGGTCCATTTGATCGCCGTATTTTTGGCTAAAATGGTAATACCACGCTCTTGCTCTAATGCGTTAGAGTCCATGACGCGTTCAACTTCTGCGGCACGCTCACCAAAAGTACCTGATTGTTGTAACAGTTTATCGACTAGAGTAGTTTTACCATGGTCAACGTGGGCAATAATCGCAATATTGCGAAGATTTTTGATTGAATCTGACATAAAAAAATAGCTCTTGAAAATTCGGCTAGGAAGGAAAATTAAAACACGCGGTAGTATAACATCTTATCGTTAAAAATAGATTAAATTTATCTAAGTTGAGTTTATAGCTGATAATAAAAATAAAAAAAGCTACCAACGAGGGTAGCTTTTTTTATTTAATAACTAATTATTGTACGTTCATGTCTTTAGTTTGAACAGTTGTGCCAGAGTTGTTACCAGTGATGATAGCATATACACGACGGTTCATTGCACGGCCTTCAGCAGTGTTGTTGTCTGCGATTGGGCGGTCATAACCGTAACCCACTGTGCTAATACGTTGTGGTGCAACACCAAATTGGTTAACTAACATTGATTTAACCGCATTTGCACGTGCTTCAGACAAACGTTGGTTGTAACGCGCAGATGGACCAGTTTTTGAAGCGTGACCTTCAATTGAAGCTGTTGAATTTGGATATTCATTCATTTTTTCAGCAACTTTTTGGATTTCTGGTTTGTACTGATCTTTGATGACAGTTTTGTCATTGTCAAAGAATACACGTAATTCCATACGTAATGAATCATCAAATGGGATTTCACGTGGGCAACCGTCAGCATCTACAACAACATTTAATGGAGTGCCTGGGCATTTGTCAACGCTATTTGGTACGCCATCTTGGTCATCATCACCATCAGTCAAAACGATTGGCTCAACGGGAGTAGGTTCAACCAATGGTGCTGCTGGTGCCAAGTGACCACCTAGAACCACGTTAAGACCTGCTAACGCTAGACCTTCCCACCAATCGTTATCGAAGTTATAGATCGCACGACCTTCACCACGTAAGCTTAATGCGTCATTGATTCGGTAGTAAGCACCAAGACCTAAGTTACCGATAGTGTCTTTAGAAGTTGCTTTGCTGCCATCATCAAATGCCATTGAGGTTTTTGATTGACCTGCACCGATTAACACATATGGCTTGAATGGGCTGTTAGTATAGCCACTAAAGGTTTCAGTACCGATAGTAAAGTTACCTGAGTATGATTTTTGTTCAAACTTATGTCCGTTAACTTTATCGCCGTTGCCATTTAATGCGTCAGAATCAGTTTCACCGTACTCTAATTCAAGTGCGATAGTAGGTGTCAATTCGATACCAATACCTGCACCAGTGTACAAGTCGTTACGTTGGTGAGTACCTGCGAATTGTTCGCCTTGTTTGTCTTCAGTTTTGCTGATACCATCTACATAATGATAACCTAGTAGTAAAGGTGTAACAGTAACGCCTGCGTTAGCGGCTACTGGCATAACAGCTGCAGCAACAACTGCTAGAGCGATTTTATTTAGCTTCATAGAAGTCCTCCAAAGGATTGGCTTATTTTAAATTAAAATAACCTGATAGTTAATTCACAAAATAATACATCAAAAAACATGTACTTTATGAACTTGTTAAATATAGCTTAACGCCTAAAAATTGTGTTTACAACTCTTTTTTTTACATTGCTACACAATATTACACGAACATCACAATATGTTATATTTTTATTTTTTAGTAGCCAAGCTAATCGCTTACGCTCGATACTAAGAATTCAACAACCATCATGATTCGACATTACACATCAAAACTATACACTTCTCTCGAAAAGGATTTTAATACAGTCTATTTAAATTTACCATATCTTAAATTCATACTGTCACTAAATGATACATTCTAGTGACATTCACTTACTAAATAAATGAGACATTTACGTTTCAGGCACAACAGTTTTTTCTCAATAATGTTTTAGAACCAGTAACAATAGGTATTTGAACATTTAAACCCATCTGTGCCTATGAAATCCTTACTATCTAGAATAGACATTCCATTACCTGATAACATCAGTCGTTTAGTCGCTTTCATTCACTTTCTAGCCACCAGCCTTACCTTATAGTTCAATATTTGTTTGTTAATTCTTTTGAACTCTATATAATAATGAACTAAAGTCCTTTATTGTGTTATCCCATCATCACTTAACCGGTAGCTTTAATAGCATGAATGATTCGAAAGCCAACGTATTCTCAATAAAAAGACAGGGGTTTACTTTAATTGAAACAGTCGTCGTTTTGACTGTTTTATCTATCATCGTAGCGATGGCTTCGATTACTATTACCAACAGCTTAAAGCAAATGGAAGCAAAAAGCACCGCTTCAAGCTTAATGAATTTTTTAAGCAGTGCAAAACAAGAGGCGTTGATTTATCAAAACCCTGTGATAGCCTGTGTCGCCAATGATAACTTGGCTTGCGTGACAACTGGCGGTCATCAGCTGATTAGCTTTATCGATAAAAATAACAATAACAGCTATGAGGCAGCGGTAGATAAACTCAATCATCAGCTTACGTTAGATTTGTCCTGGGGGGTGCTGACGGCAAATATCTCGCTGAATAACAACTATATTATTTTTAAGCCAGAAAATGCTAGACCCATTGGTTATATGGGTAATATTCAATACTGCCCTTTAGATGGTAAGGTCGATAATCGACTAAAGATAAGTTTTAGCAAAACAGGCATTATTAAATATAAGCCCTACTCAGTTGAACAATTTAATTGCCCCTAACAGCTAGGCTTTTACCGTAAATGCTTTTCTCATTGCGCTCACCGCTTGGCTAAGCCCCATAAACACACTGTCTGCAATAATAGCATGACCAATGTTTAGTTCATGGATGCCACCAATATCAGCAATGGGTGCAACGTTGTCACGGGTAAGACCGTGCCCCGCATTGACCAGTAAACTTGCTTTTGCCTGGTGGGCATGAGTCACGGCTGTTTTGATACGGGTAATTTCCTGGCTAATTTTAACTTGATCGTGTTGCAAACAATAGTCAGCATAGGCGCCCGTGTGTAGTTCAATGGCATCTGCCCCGAGCGCAATGCTTTTATCAATTTGTGCCAACTCTGGATCAATGAATAGTGACACTTGAGTGCCGACTTGATGTAACTGTTGAATCGCACTGGCTATTTTGTGCTGATTACCAATCACATCAAGTCCGCCTTCGGTGGTCAGTTCTTGGCGTTTTTCAGGGACAAAGCACACCCAAGCTGGCTTAACATCACAGGCTATCGCTACCATCTCGTCAGTGACTGCCATTTCAAGGTTCATACGAGTGGTTATGACTTTGGCAAGCCGATAAACATCATCATCTTGAATGTGACGACGATCTTCACGCAAATGCAGCGTAATACCATCCGCCCCTGCCTGCTCACAAATTAACGCACCTGCCACAGGATCGGGATAAGCCACGCCGCGCGCTTGACGCAACGTTGCAATATGGTCGATATTCACACCGAGTAAGGGTTGATTGCTGGTCATGATATGCCCTATTTTGTCTATGATTGATAGTGGGTAAGCTTATTGATATTGGGTAAGCTGCTGCCAAAGTTCTCGGCTTTGCAGGGTTTGATAATTGAGTAAATTATCCATCAAATGGCGGTGCATGGCACTGATACTATTGACCAATTGTTTGGCTAAATCAAAATCTTGTTGCATCATTTGGTTAAAGCGCGTTTCGTCTTGCAAACATTGATACCAAGTTAGCACCTGCTCACCTGTTAATGATATGTCGGGTTTATCCAAGGGTAAAACTGGCATAAATCCTTGCTGTAGTTGGTATTGATAACGCTGCGATGAGACTATTAAATCCCCTAACGCATCTTTAGCAAAATCGAACCCATAGCCTAATTGTTCAAACAATACATTTTCAAAGCGTCTTAAATACCACTTTAGACGGGTCATATCATATGGCGATTGCGCTGGGTCGACAAACAGCGTTGCCATGTTGGCAACGCACTGCTGATATGCTTGCCATATCTCAGCAAACGGCTCTTCAACAGGCAATAGTTTTTGCAAAATCTCATTGAGATACATGCCTGCATACAGGCTTTGTCCTGTAAGGGTAATGTGATTTTGCAAAATTTGGCTTTGACTAAAAGTTTTTAGGCTGTTTTTACCATTGCCAAAAAATTGTATAGGGACAAATAGCGGTAAGTTTTTTTTACCGATACCATGTACTACGCCCCATTCTTCACTAAACAGGTAAATTAAACTACGGCTTTCACCATACGGCTTCTGGTGCAGAATATAACCTGTTAGCAGTTGATTGCGCATAGTAGCTTATTTGCCTTATTGCTTAGTAGCCCAAGCTCGTTAGCGCACGCTCATCATCTGACCAGCCTTTTTTGACTTTGACCCACAGCGTTAGCATCACTTTTTTATCAAACATTTTTTCCATGTCTTGGCGCGCTTCGATGCCGATTTGTTTGATTTTTTCGCCTTTATCACCGATGACAATCACCTTTTGACCTTGACGCTCGACAAAAATCGTGGCATCGATAAAGGTCACAGCTTTACGCCATTTGCCTGTTTTTGGGTCTTGATGCGCGGGCTCATCCTTGAAGGTGTCGATTTGTACGGTTAAATCGTAAGGAATCTCATCGCCCGATGCGCGCATCACTTTTTCACGAATGATTTCACTGGCTAAAAAACGTTCCGAACGGTCAGTAACTTGTTCTGCATCATAGATTGGCGCTGCAATCGGTAAATGCTTACCGATGACTCGTACTAGCTCATCTAAGTTATGCGCACGTAACGCAGATACGGGCACGATATCGCTAAATACTTGGGTGTCATGCAGTTTTTGTAGTAGCGCGAACAGCTGAGCTTCGTCCTTAATGGTGTCGCTCTTATTAATCACTGCAATCACAGGGACACTCAAATTTTGGACTTTGGCAAACACCAGCTCATCATCTTCCACCCATTTTAGGCTATCAATCACAAACAATACCGCATCAACGTCTGCCAAAGCCGAAGTTGCTGCTTTATTCATACGCTCATTGATAGCGCGCACTTCGCGGCTATGGATACCTGGGGTGTCAACAAAAATCGCTTGTAGTTGCTCGTTGGTCAAAATTCCCATAATACGATGGCGGGTGGTTTGGGGTTTTCGCGAGGTAATCGACAATTTTTGACCCAACACATGATTCATTAACGTTGATTTACCCACGTTTGGACGTCCGACAATGGCTACATAACCCGTGCGAAAATCCACTGCGCGCACGGGCGCTGCTTCACTTTGCCCACTGAAGAATTGACTGATAACATCCTGGTTGTTGTCCGCTGATGGATTGTCGACAGCTGGGTCAGTGGTTGTTTGTTGGGTAGCGTCTGCTTGGTTAGACATAAAGTGGGATCTCAACATTGGTTTAAAGGGTACAAATTATTGTAGAATAGTTTTGAGCAAATTTCAGTAAGCATTTCAGCAAATTTGGGTGTTGACGGTATGGCAGGTCGGCAAATTAGCGCAGCGGGGGTAACAAATCACTGATTTTAGCCAGCATGGCTTCGGCGCAGCGCTGCTCGGCAATACGGCGACTTTCACCTTGGGCTGTGACTAAAGCTTGGGTCGGTGCTATGGGTTTGGCGGTTTTATTGTCAAAAATAATTTCGACTTGGCAGCTGACCACAAAAATTTGATTGGGGGCATTGCCAATGGTTTCGGTCACTTCATAGCGGGGCAGCGCAAGTTGGTGTGCTTGCAACAGCTCTTGTAAACGGCTTTTGGCATCTTTTAGCACTTTTTGTTCTTTCACTTTTTCGAACAAATCTTCAAACCACGCCAGCACACAAGCCTTAACCGTATCAAAATTTTGACTATCAAGATAAATAGCGCCAATCAAGGCTTCAACGCTATCTGCCAAGATTGAGGCGCGCTGACGACCACCGCCTTTACGCTCGCCCACCCCTAAAATCAAATAATCTGACAGATTGAGCTGCTTTGCAATAATCACCAAAGTTTCTTCGCGCACAAGCGATGCACGTAAGCGACTGAGCCGACCTTCATTATAGTCGGGATAGCGCAAAAATAAGGCTTCTGCGATGATAACACCGAGCAATGCATCTCCCAAGAACTCTAATCGCTCGTAATTGTGTTCGCTATCAAATGAGCGATGCATGAGTGCCATAATGGGTAAATTCACATTATCAAACTGATAACCCATTTGATAAAACAGCGCGGTTAATTGACGCACTTGTGGCGGTAGTTTTTTGAGATTAAAGGTAGGGATAGTGATTGGTAAATTCATCTGCTTCAAATTGTTAGAAAATGTATTAGCCAGTGAAATCATCACATGACTATCACTTACTTAAGATTGGGGCTACAAGCTCAATAACTAATAACTAATAACTATTGCTTGGCGACTTTGGCATCTTCTGCGCTAATGGTATCTTCAAAGCGATTGACGATATCGACGTTACCAAAAAAGTTGTTTGCTTCATCGTATTTCAATTTCACTGACATCGCACCTGGCGTATTATCCACCACTTCCACGACGTCCTCTGCCTTTTGGCTGAGACCATTGATATGCCATTGGGAATTGACATTACCTAAAAACTCTTTGACACTTTCTTTATTGTCATTGGACTTTTTGAGTTCAAATGCCAACGATTTTTTGAGTTGGTAGTGACCGACTTGGGCAGGGATAATAGCTAAACCGATTTTGGCACACACGACGATGAGTACAATCATAATCACGATACCCGTAACGCTGGCGCCGCGCTGATGACTTGGTAGGTTCATGCCGTATTCTCCTTTTATCATCGCTCAAGATAGGTTAATGTAAGCTTTAGTTAATTAAATATTCTCAACAACAAAGGCTTTGATATCCAATTTTTTAAAGTAAGCGGTTAGTGTATTGCGCCATTGCGATTAAAAGTGGGTAAACTTAATCCACTGGCTTTGTGCGTCCACACATACACGGCTTTACCCGCTAGGTTCTCATCAGGTACAAACCCCCAAAAACGACCATCAGCACTGCGATCACGGTTATCGCCCATCACAAAATAGTGTCCTTCAGGCACTGTTAGTTGCCATTGTTGACCTTGGCTCGCCATCAATTGAGGTGAGGCTTGCTGCAAAAAGCTGGCATATTGAAACCAATTTTTGTCACCCAAATAGCGCACCAAATGTTGATGATTGCTACTGGGTGATTCTTGCACGTATTTGGCAGACAATTCTTCTTGATTGCCCAGTTGTGCTGCTTGCTCAGCTGTCACAAGCTCACCGGTCTCGGTTTTACCTGGCGGATATAGCTGCGCTGTCATCTTAGGGTCGGGAGTAAAGTTTGCTGGCGTGGTCGCAATCGCTTTGCCATTGACGCTTAACTGCCCGTTGTTAAAGCTCACCGTATCCCCACCCACGCCAATCACCCGCTTGATATAATAAATTTTTGGGTTTTCAGGATAGCGAAATACCACCACATCACCATGCTGTGGCGCGCCCAAATCAAGCACCTTGGTATTCACCAGTGGCAAGCGTATACCATACGCGTATTTGTTGACCGCAATAAAGTCACCCGTATAAAGGGTGGGCACCATCGACGATGAGGGGATATTAAACGGCTCAATCAAAAACGAGCGCACTACGAGCACAATCGCTAAAATCGGGAAAAAATCATACGCCCATCGCACCGGCGCAGTCGATTTCTCCAATCCTTTGCTTTGCTTTTGCTTTAGTACCAATTTATCCAGTAGCCAAATAGCGCCCAAAATCAAGGTCGCAGGGACAAGAATCAAATTAAAATCAAAATCCATACTTGCCTCTACGACTGATTATCCACTTTTAATACCGCCAAAAACGCTTCTTGTGGAATCTCAACACGTCCCACTTGCTTCATGCGTTTTTTACCTTCTTTTTGCTTTGACAGTAGTTTTTTCTTACGCGACACGTCACCACCATAACATTTGGCAAGTACGTCTTTACGCATGGCTTTGACGGTACTACGGGCGATGATTTGGCTACCAATTGCCGCTTGAATAGCCACATCAAACATTTGACGCGGAATCAATTCTTTCATTTTTTCAACCAACTGATTACCGCGATAGCGCGCTTGCTCAGCATGGCAAATCATCGCCAATGCATCAACTTTTTCGCCATTAATGAGTACATCTACCCGTACCAGTTTATCTGTTTCAAAGCGCTCAAAACCGTAATCAAGTGACGCAAAGCCACGTGACACTGATTTTAGACGGTCAAAAAAGTCCATGACCACTTCGCCCATCGGAATATCAAAGGTCAATTGGACTTGCTGTCCCATAAACTTCATATCAACTTGGATACCACGACGCTCGATACATAATGTCATCACGTTACCCAAATAATCGGGTGGCACCAGAATATGACAGCGCGCAATCGGCTCACGAAACTCATCAATCAGACCTGGGTCAGGCATTTTTGATGGGTTATCGATTTGGATAATCTCGCCATTGCGTTTTTTGATTTCGTAAATAACGGTCGGGGCGGTAGTAATCAAATCTAAATCGTATTCACGCTCAAGACGCTCTTGGATGATTTCCATATGGAGCATCCCCAAGAAACCACAGCGAAAACCAAACCCAAGGGCATCAGAGGTATCAGGCTCAAAAAACAACGCAGCGTCATTGACTTGCAGTTTTTGTAGCGCTTCACGAAACGCCTCAAAGTCACTCGAATCAACAGGGAACATACCGGCATAGACTTGCGGCTTGACCTTTTTAAACCCTGGTATGCTATCTACATCTGGGGTTTTGGCAAGGGTAATGGTATCACCCACAGGCGCCCCGCCAATGTCTTTGATACCGGCAATCACAAAGCCTACTTCACCGGCTTCTAAGATATTGGTCTCAAACGATTTTGGGGTAAATACCCCAATCGATGTCACAATATGCGTGCCTTTGGTAGATTTGATATGGATTTTATCGTCTTTTTTGAGCGTGCCTTGACGCACACGTACCAATGACACAACGCCAAGATAATTGTCAAACCATGAGTCAATAATTAACGCTTGCAAAGGGGCATCACGGTCGCCTTCGGGCGCGGGAATACGCTCAACAATCGCTTGTAGCAAATCATCCACGCCCACGCCTGTCTTGGCAGACACGCGCGGTGCATCCATCGCTTCAATCCCGATAATGTCTTCGATTTCTTGAATCACGCGCTCGGGATCCACTTGCGGTAAGTCAATCTTGTTGAGTACCGGTAATACTTCAAGCCCCTGCTCAATTGCGGTATAACAGTTGGCAACCGACTGCGCTTCTACGCCTTGCGCGGCATCAACCACCAGCAAAGCGCCTTCACAAGCCGCCAGTGAACGCGACACTTCATACGAAAAATCAACGTGCCCTGGGGTATCAATAAAGTTAAATTGGTATTTGTCACCGTTTGGGTGGTTATAATACAGTGTGACAGATTGGGCTTTAATGGTAATACCGCGCTCGCGCTCAATATCCATCGAGTCAAGTACTTGCGCCTGCATTTCACGTGCTTGTAGACCACCACACATTTGGATAATGCGGTCGGCAAGCGTGGATTTACCGTGGTCGATATGGGCAATAATAGAAAAATTACGAATATGAGATAAGGCGGTCACAATTACCTACTAACAAAAAAGTATATGATTAAATTTGTAGAAAAATAGCCTTATTGTAACGTATTTTTCTACAATCACCTACTGAATTTATTGTGACAGCTTTTGGGAGATCATAAAAAAAGATAAGCTTTGGGTGTCAATATCCATTGCAAACGCAAAGCCCCAAACAAAGCCCAAACCCTCCCCAAGCTAGGCTTTTTTGACGACGCTGGATTTGAGTTTCATCGCGCCAAAACCGTCAATTTTACAATCAATATCATGATCATCGGTAGCATCATGGAGCAGGCGAATGGATTTGACTTTGGTGCCAACTTTAATGGGCGTGCTTGCGCCTTTGACTTTTAAGTCTTTAATAACCGTCACACTATCCCCATCTTGTAGCACATTGCCGACAGCATCTTTAATAACTTGCTCGCTGTCTGCTTCGGTTTCGCCCGCTTGCCATGCCTGCTGCGCTGCTTCAAAGCCACACATCGGGCAAATCAATAAATCGCCATCTTGGTAGGTATAATTTTCTTTACACTTGGGGCATGGGGGACAGGCAGGTAAACTCATAGCACACGCTCAATTATCTTAGAAAAATTTAATGGTCTTAAGATAGTGTATTGTACGCGATAAGTCACCCCAATAATAGTAATCAGCTAGTACAGACAAACCCTCTGACAGATGACCTAGTAACAGCATTAAATCAGAACTTATTCAAGCAGGACTTAAACCAGCATTTAGTCAAGCATAACCTAATAAAGCATGATTGCAGTCCGAGCCCAATTGTGCAAAACTTTGATTATAATTTTTTTAGCAAATAAAAAGAGAGCCACCATGACAGATTTCGTCGTCTTTGATATAACCGGTGCCGATGCCCAAAAATTCTTGCAAGGACAACTGACCTGCAACGTCACCAAACTCAGCGAGCAGTACCAAGCGACCGCAATTAGTAATCTCAAAGGGCGCGTTGCGTTGGGTATTTGGATTAGGAAAATAGCGGATGACGCTTACCAAATCGTCATCAGCCAAGACTGTGCCGATGAGTTTGCCAAGCATATCAAAAAATACGCGGCGTTCTCAAAACTTACCTTATCAGCCCCACGTGATATTTTTGCGGTTGTTGACAATGGGGTACCTAGTTTTAGTGAATCAGAGAATGGCTCTGACACCGACGCTAACCGCAAAGCATGGCAAAAAGCGAGTATCGCTACAGGTAATTACTGGATTGTCACAGCCACCCAAGGCTTATGGCAACCCCAAGAGTTACGTCTACACCAACACGGCGGGGTTGACTACGATAAAGGCTGTTATTTAGGTCAAGAAATCATTGCCCGGTTATATTTTAAAGCCAGCCCAAAAGCTTGGCTCCACCGCGTAGCAGGTACCGGTGATATACCTAACCCAGGTGAAAAAATTGGCAGTGTCGATGTGGTCAATAGCATTGCCACTGACACAGGTTTTGAAGCCTTGGTCGTCGGGCGTCCCGATGATATTGCCGCCAGTAACCTGATCATTCTTGAGTTACCTCAAGCACTGCAACAACCGGTTGCGCGCCAACATTAAACACCCACCAAACTTGATTAACGTAAATGCGTTAAAATAAATCGGTTAAAATAAAAAAGGCATTTCGCTGATGCCTTTTTTAACCATTTTTTTAGGTTTATCAATGCCTAACCCACTTCAAACCTAAACCATTTTATAGCTAAACCACTTTATACTTAAACCACTTCGCCAGCTACAAACCCACTTGCCCAAGCCCACTGGAAATTGTAGCCACCTAGCCAACCAGTAACATCGAGCACCTCGCCGATAAAATACAAATTCGGTTGTAACTGACTTTGCATGGTTTTTGAGGAGACTTTATCGGTCGCAACGCCGCCGCGTGTGACCTCAGCCGTACGATAGCCTTCAGTGCCTGATGGCGTCAAACGCCAAGCATTGAGCTGCGCACCAAGCTGCGCTAACTTCTCGTCTTTGATATTGGCAAGCTCAGTCTCAGCCATGTCTTGCCACAATAAATTTTGCAAAGTAGCCATCACTTTTTTAGGTAGCGCCGCCCCGCCTATCTGGTCATTTAGCACGATTCTGATCAGCTGTTTTGGGTGCTGTTTTTTTTGCTCAGCTAAAAATGCTGCCATATCAAGGCTTGGGAATAAATTGATAAAAATCGGCTCGCCCACGTGCCAATAATTCGATAGCTGTAACATCGCAGGCCCGGATAAACCTCGATGGGTAAATAGCACGGGCAACCTAAAACTGATGCGCTCGTTAAACGCAATGACCTCAAAACTAACCCCCGATAACGATTTAATCGCATCGCCAATTTTATCGGTAAAGGTAAAGGGTACTAGTCCTGCCGATGTTGGCACAATGGTATGCCCAAATTGCTGCGCTACTTGGTAACCAAATCCTGTCGCACCCATGGTCGGAATTGACAGTCCGCCTGTGGCGACTACCAACGAGTGACAAGTTAAGGTTTGCTCGCTACTTTTTTGATGCGCTGGTTGATGAGGCTGTTGGTTAGCTGGTTGATTGACAGTTAACACAAACCCCGTATTGTCGGGTAACGCTTGGATTTGCTGGATGGTGGTTTTTAGTTGAATAGTTACTTGGTTGGCACGGCATTCATTCAACAGCATTTGCAAAATATCATTGGCAGAGGTATCACAAAACAGTTGCCCATGCTCACGCTCATGATAGGGAATCTGATACTGGCTAACCATGCCAATAAAATCCCAATTTAAATAGCGTGACAATGCTGATTTGCAAAAGTGCGGATTGCTACTTAAATAATGTTTGGGCTCAATGTCATAGTTGGTAAAATTACAGCGCCCACCGCCACTCATAAGAATTTTCTTGCCCGCTTTATTGGCATGATCTACCACCAGTACCCGCCGTCCGCGCTTGCCCGCCGTCATCGCACAAAATAGCCCTGATGCCCCTGCCCCGATGATGATGACATCATACGCAAACGTGGATTGTGCGTTTGTTGACCCAGCATGATTTTGAGCCGTGTCAATCTTTGGTGAAGTATTTGGTGAAGTATGTTGTTGCTGCATGATGACTGCTATTTATCAAGTAAAAGACGAAAGTGGAATCCGCTTACAATAAAGATATTTGTCCAAGATCTGAAAAAATATCCTTAAAAATATCCTGAGTAACATTGCAAAATTTGTGATTTTTTGCCAAACTAAGGAAAAGGCACTCTAGAATCAAGGATTAGATTGTATTGCATTTTCATAGTGAGCGGACGTTTATTGATGGCTCGTTTTATCGCTCTGTTGCTAGCCCGTGTTACTGCCAACTTGTCAATGTTAGTTTATCAACGTGAAAATGTTGTTTTTGAAGTTAAGCCCGCTACCTATTTGAGCCGTTTGTCAGTTCGTAGCCAGTTAGAGTATTACCCCTCCAACCTGTCATAACAAGGAATGTTTTATGAAGAGCTACCCTCATAGCGCTGAATTTGCCGCTAAAGCCAACACCACTCCCCAAAAATACGCCGAGACCTATCAAGAATCTATCGAAAACAACGAAGCGTTTTGGGCAAAACGCGCTGAATGGGTTGATTGGATAAAAAAACCCACCAAAATCAAAAACGTCAATTATGATCTAAACAATTTTAGCATTAAATGGTTTGAAGATGGTGAGCTTAATCTCTCCGTCAACTGTCTTGACCGTCATGTCGCTGAAAACCCTTACAAACCTGCGATTATTTGGGAAGGCGATCATCCCTCACTTCACAAAATCATCTCATACAAAGAGCTACATTCAGAAGTATGCCGCCTTGGTAGTGCACTGCGTCGTAAAGGCGTCAAAAAAGGCGACCGTGTCACCATTTATTTACCGATGATTCCTGAAGCGGCGGTTGCGATGCTGGCTTGTGCGCGGATTGGTGCGGTTCACTCATTGGTATTTGGCGGGTTTTCAGCAGACAGTCTAGCCAGCCGTATCATCGATAGCCAATCAAAAATTGTCATCACCGCTGATGAATCTGTGCGTGGCGGTAAACATACGCCGCTTAAACAAAATGTGGATCGTGCGCTAGACCATGACGGCACCGAATGTGTTGAAAAGGTCATTGTGGTGTACCGTACCGGTGAATCCATCCCAATGAGCGGTCGCCGCGACATTTGGTATCACAACTTAATCGACAATGCGTCGGAAGACTGTCCACCAGAACCAATGAATGCCGAAGACCCGTTATTTTTGCTTTACACTTCAGGCTCAACTGGCAAGCCCAAAGGCGTGGTACACACCACCGGTGGTTATTTGACCTATTCGTTATCCACCTTCCGTGACGTGTTTGATATCAAAGACAATGACGTATTTTGGTGTACCGCGGATGTGGGCTGGGTCACCGGTCACACCTATGTGGTGTATGGACCGCTTGCCAACGGCACAACAACCGTGATGTTTGAAGGGGTGCCGCAGTACCCAGATTGGGCGCGTATCGGTCATATCGTTGATAAGCATGACGTTACCATCTTGTATACTGCACCAACCGCCATTCGCGCGATGATGAAAGAAGGCGATGATTACGTCCGTAAATCAAACCGTTCTAGCTTACGTCTGTTGGGCTCAGTGGGTGAACCTATCAATCCTGAAGCCTGGAACTGGTACTATAACGTGGTGGGCGAAGGTCGTTGTCCGATTGTCGATACTTGGTGGCAAACTGAAACAGGGGGTATTTTGATGACGCCAATCCCCAATACGGTTGATCTCAAACCAGGCTCCGCGATGAATCCGCTGTATGGCGTCAAGCCAGCGATTGTCGATGCCGAAGGTGCTGAATTAACGGGTGCTGCTGAAGGCAACTTAATCATCAAAGACAGTTGGCCAGGTCAAATGCGTACCATTTGGGGAGACCATAAACGCTTCTTAGAAACTTACTTTAGCACCTATCCAGGCGCTTACTTCACAGGTGATGGTGCCCTGCGCGATGAAGACGGTCATTATTGGATCACAGGTCGTGTGGATGATGTCTTAAACGTATCTGGTCACCGCCTAGGTACGGCAGAGATTGAAAGTGCGTTAGTATCGCATCCTTCCGTCGCTGAAGCAGCTATTGTGGGTATGCCGCATGAGCTTAAAGGCCAAGGCGTTGCCGCTTATGTCATCTTAAAGTCAGGCGAAGAGCCAAGCGAGATGCTCAAAGGTGAAATCAACCGTCATGTCCGTGGTGAGATTGGTCCAATCGCCAACTTAGACTCGCTATATTTGGTCGAAGCCTTACCAAAAACGCGCTCCGGTAAAATCATGCGCCGTATTCTGCGTAAACTTGCCGCGCATGAATTTGAAGGTTTAGGCGATACTTCAACCTTGGCAGAACCAGAGGTGGTTGATAACCTTATCAATGTGGTTAAAGCCGATAAACAACCTGCTTAGTGGCTTACCAAATTTAGAAAACGTCTGTAGCTACAGGCGTTTTTTAATTGTTAAATATTTTTAAAAATCCAATTCAAATTTTTAATTTTAATGATGATTTAATTAAACCCAATTGCTTACAATTTCAAGCTTAATCATGCGATAATTGGTTATGTTATAATGCCGACCAAAGGCATTTTTAATAAAACCAATATAACAAGGATAAACCGATGACTGATATGACTGCGGCCACAGCGCCATTAGATTTTAGCAAACCTATCAAATCGCGTGCTGCGGTAGCTTTTGCTGCGGGAGAACCATTACAAATCGTCGAAATCGACGTTGAACCACCGCGTAAAGGTGAAGTACTCGTCAAAATTACTCATACGGGCGTTTGCCATACGGACGCATTCACCTTGAGTGGCGATGACCCTGAGGGGGTTTTTCCAGCGGTTTTAGGTCATGAAGGCGCAGGTATTGTGATGGCAGTCGGTGAAGGGGTAACCAGTGTACAACCTGGTGATCATGTCATTCCGCTGTATACGGCTGAATGTGGTGAATGTTTATTTTGTAAAAGTGACAAAACCAATCTATGCGTCGCGGTGCGTGCCACCCAAGGTAAAGGCGTGATGCCTGATGGTACTACCCGTTTTAGCTATCAGGGTCAGCCAATTTATCATTACATGGGCTGCTCAACGTTTAGTGAATATACTGTCGTTGCTGACGTATCGCTTGCCAAAATCAATCCTAAAGCCAATCCTGAGCAAGTCTGTCTATTAGGTTGTGGCGTGACCACAGGACTAGGTGCGGTAAAAAATACCGCTAAAGTACAAGAAGGCGATAGCGTCGCGGTGTTTGGGCTTGGCGGTATTGGGCTTGCTGTTATTCAAGGCGCCAAACTTGCCAAAGCAGGCCGCATTATTGCGGTTGATACCAACCCCGACAAATTTGAGTTAGCCCGTGAGTTTGGCGCGACCGATTTTGTCAATCCAAAAGATTATGACCAACCCATTCAACAAGTGATTGTTGAGATGACAGGTTGGGGTGTGGATCACAGTTTTGAATGTATCGGTAACGTCAATGTCATGCGCTCGGCACTTGAATGCGCGCATCGTGGCTGGGGTCAAAGCGTGATTATTGGTGTCGCGGCTGCAGGTCAAGAGATTGCCACTCGTCCGTTCCAACTAGTGACAGGTCGCCGCTGGTTAGGCTCTGCATTCGGTGGGGTGAAAGGTCGCTCACAACTGCCAGGTATGGTGGAGCAAGCCATGCACGGTGATATCCAACTGGCACGTTTTGTCACCCATACCATGGGTCTTGAAGATGTTAATACCGCATTTGAGTTGATGCATAAAGGTGAGTCCATTCGTTCAGTGTTGCATTACTAAACCATTACCAAACTTGGCATTATAAAGAATGGGAAATTCACCATGAAAAAAATTGAATCGCATAAATTGCACGGTGGTGACCTACAAGTGTGGCAGCATACCAGTGCTACCACACACACGGAGATGAAATTTGCCATCTATTTGCCACCCAAAGCCATCGCCCATGAAGCAGCCAAAACCACTGAAACAACAGTTCAAAAATGTGCGGTGCTGTATTGGCTATCAGGGCTGACGTGTACTGAGCAAAACTTTATTCAAAAATCTGGGTTTGCTGAGTATGCCAGTCGTCACAACGTGATTGTGGTAGCACCCGATACCAGTCCTAGGGGTATTGATATTAGCGGTAATGATGTGCCTGATGACAGCGCTTATGATTTGGGGCAAGGGGCAGGCTTTTATGTGAATGCCACCCAAGCGCCTTGGGCAACGCATTTTCAGATGTATGATTATATCGTCGATGAGTTGCCTAATCTAATTGAACAGCATTTCCCAGCCAGTGACCAGCGCAGTATTTTTGGTCATAGTATGGGTGGACATGGCGCGCTGATGATTGCCCTACGCAATCCGCAGCGCTATGCCAGCGTGTCGGCTTTTTCACCCATCGTCGCACCGTCACAAGTGCCTTGGGGACAAAAAGCCTTTAGCGCTTACTTAGGCGATGACCAAAGCACCTGGGCAAACTACGATAGCTTAGCGTGGATGAAACAGTCTGCGCATAGCAAAAAATTACCGCTATTGATTGACCAAGGTAGTGGGGATGAGTTTTTGGCTGAGCAGCTCAAACCTGAGCTTTTTGCGCAAGCTGCCAAGGATGCCAATTATCCGATGACGCTGCGTATGCACGACGGTTATGACCATAGCTACTATTTTATCAGTAGTTTTATCGCTGACCATTTTGCTCACCACGCCGCTGCCCTTCAAGCTTAATCACACAATCACTTGTCGGCGCACACGGCTGACAAGTGATTGACCATTTTGTAATCGCATTCCCCTCTCCGACATTTAAAATAACCACAAATTTGCGATGATTATTTTGTCCGCGATCCTATCTGATAAGGAAGATTGTCATGGTTGACAAGCGCACTGATATCACGGTAACCCCTACCCATAAAGAGCCCTATTTGCAAGGCGTTGTGTTTCGCTACAGCGTGTTTGTCATTGCCTTTGCTATCCTTGCGTTGGGGATTGTGCTACTTAAATGGTGGCTGATAGTGATTGGTCTGGTGGGCTTTGTGGTGGGCATTTATGATTTGATACAAGTCCACCATGCCGTCTTACGTAACTACCCAATTTCGGGACATATTCGTTATCTATTGGAAGAGTTTCGACCTGAACTGCGCCAGTATTTGATTGAAGATGACCAAGCCGCCGTGCCGTTTTCGCGCCAGCAGCGTGCGCTTGCTTATCAACGTGCCAAAAACGTCAGTGATACCAATGCCTTTGGTACCTTAGAAAATCTATACCAGTCTGGCAAAGAATGGTTTTTACAATCCACCCTTAGCTACCCCCTCAAAGAAACCAATTTTCGTATTATGGTGGGCGGTGAACGATGCCTGCAGCCCTACTCGATGTCGGTGTTTAATATCTCTGCCATGAGTTTTGGCAGTCTTTCAGCCGCGGCAATCGAAGCGCTCAATCAGGGCGCAAAACTCGGTGGATTTGCTCATGATACAGGTGAAGGTGCGATTAGTCCGTACCATAAAGAACACGGCGGCGATTTGATTTGGGAGCTGGGTACCGGGTATTTTGGATGCCGTAATCACGATGGCACGTTTAGCGCCGAAAAATTCGCTGAACGCTCGCGCATTGAGCAAGTCAAAATGATTGAAATCAAGCTGTCGCAAGGGGCAAAGCCTGGTAAAGGCGGGGTGTTGCCCAAAGAAAAAATCACCCCGGAAATTGCCGAAACCCGTGATGTGCCGATGGATGCAGACTGCATTTCCCCAGCGAGCCACTCAGCCTTTACTACCCCGCGTGAGATGGTGCAGTTTTGGCAACAGCTGCGTGAATTGTCAGGGGGCAAGCCGGTTGGTTTTAAGCTGTGTGTCGGACAGCCTTGGCAGTTTATGGCGATTGTCAAAGCCATGATTGAAGCAGATAATTACCCTGATTTTATCGTGGTTGATGGTGCAGAAGGCGGTACAGGGGCTGCGCCTGTTGAGTTTATGGATAATGTTGGCATGCCCCTACTCGATGGCTTTTTGCTTGTGCACAATACACTGGTGGGTGCGGGGGTGCGTAACAAAATCAAAATCGGTGTCAGTGGTAAAATCATCTCTGCCTTTGATATCGCTCGCATGCTAGCGCTGGGTGCAGATTGGTGTAACTCCGCGCGTGGCTTTATGTTTGCGGTAGGCTGTATCCAATCGCGCGCGTGCCATACCAACAAATGCCCAACTGGAGTTGCCACCCAAG
This sequence comes from Moraxella sp. CTOTU47915, assembly GCF_031986685.1. Lineage (NCBI taxonomy): Bacteria > Pseudomonadati > Pseudomonadota > Gammaproteobacteria > Moraxellales > Moraxellaceae > Moraxella > Moraxella sp. CTOTU47915. Next base: position 71,425 of record NZ_DAMAAE010000005.1, on the reverse strand, counting down.
ACCCCTATCGTCAGCGGGCATTACATATTCCTGATAAGGCACAGCGAGTCTATAATTTTCATAAAAACACGCTTAAATCATTGGCAGCGATTGTCGGTGCGGTGGGTTTAAAACACCCAAAAGATTTACAAGCGTATCATATCGCCAGACGACTGGAAAATGGGCAGATTAAGCTATTATCCAAGTTTTATTATTTTACGGAACCTGGCGTGTTACTGAATTTATCGGCGCGCTCAGATGTTTTTAACCAAATGTGGGTCATGGCAAATCCTGATAGTTTTTTGGCAAATAACGAGGCGTTAATTGCTTACAATCACGATGTGCGTCACGCCCATGACCATAACGAAAAGCGCTTTAATGAAGGCAATTATCCTGAACGTATCGACAGCTTTGATGAAACCGCAAATAGCTATTATACCTACGATGATGACCCTTCTTAATACTTTTTCCAAAAAAAACCGCTAACGATTAGCAGTTTTTTTGTGTCAGCTTAGTTTATTCCACCGTGACGCTTTTGGCCAAATTACGGGGTTTATCAACGTCTGTGCCTTTGGCAAGCGCAACATGGTAAGACAACAACTGTACAGGAATGGTGTGTACAATGGGCGATAACACGCCAATATGACGTGGGGTGCGAATCACGTGTACGCCTTCACTATCGGAAAAATCACTGTCAAGATCGGTAAATACAAACAACTCACCGCCACGCGCCGAGACTTCTTGCATATTGGCTTTGACTTTATCGAGTAGGCTGTCATTTGGCGCTATCACCACCACAGGCATATTTTCATCAACCAATGCCAGTGGACCGTGTTTTAACTCGCCAGCGGGATAGGCTTCTGCATGGATATAGGTGATTTCTTTGAGCTTCAATGCGCCTTCTAATGCAATCGGGTAATGAATACCACGTCCCAAAAACAGCGCGCTTGGCTTATCAGCAAATTTGCTTGACCAGCTGCTAATCTGTGGCTCAAGATTGAGCGCATATTGAATATCATTGGGTAAGCTGCGCAGCGCATTGGTGTATTCGACCAGTTTAGTGTCATCCACATAGCCACGCACACGACCGAGTGTCACCGCCAAACCAAATAAAGCCACTAACTGGGTAGTAAAGGCTTTGGTTGAGGCGACCCCAATCTCCGCACCGGCTCGGGTGTAGACTACTAGCTCACTGGCGCGAGGCAAGGCAGATTCCATCACATTACAGATGGATAGACTATGTTTGTGACCCAAGGCTTGTGCGTATTTTAGCGCCTCCATGGTATCTAGCGTCTCCCCTGATTGCGAGATGGTGATAATCAATCGTTTTGGATTGGCAATCACCTCACGATAACGGTATTCGCTAGCGATTTCGACATCGGTGGCAATTTTGGCAATACTTTCCAACCAATATTTGGCGGTCGATGCAGCATAATACGACGTGCCACAGGCAAGAATCTTAATGCTGTCGATATCATTGAAAACGGCTTCAGCATTTTCACCAAAGTTTTCAGCAATAAACCCGGCATCCAAAAAGATTTCGGCGGTATCTGACACCGCTTTTGGCTGCTCGTAGATTTCTTTTTGCATAAAGTGGCTATAAGCCCCTAGTTCAAGAGACGCTAAGGACACTTGCGAAGTAGTGGCTTTGCGGGTCGCTGGATTGCCTTGTTTGTCAATCATTTGTGCCACGCCATCTGCGGTCAACTGGGCAATATCACCATCTTCAAGATACATGATTTGACGGGTAAAGGCGACAACTGCTGAGACATCCGATGCGATAAAGGTTTCATGCTCACCTAAGCCAATGAGTAATGGACAGCCCATACGCGCCACCACCATGTTTTGTGGCATATCGTTGGCAATCACAGCAATCGCATACGCACCATGAAATTGCTGAGTCGCCGCTTGTACTGCATTGAATAAATCACCGCCGTTTTGTACATAGTGTTGGTGCACCGCATGGGCGATGACCTCAGTGTCGGTTTGTGACTCAAAATGATAGCCATTTTGCTGAAGGCGAGCGCGCTCGGCTTCAAAGTTTTCGATGATGCCGTTATGTACCACCGAAATCAAATCACCCGAGATATGCGGATGGGCATTTGGCTCAGTGACGCCGCCGTGGGTGGCCCAGCGTGTGTGACCGATGCCCGTGTGACCGTAGACGCCGCGCTCTTTGGCAGCGGCTTCCATCAAGGCAACACGCCCCACTCGGCGCACGCGTTTGAGTCCTTCATCGGTTTGCACTGCAATACCCGATGAGTCATAACCCCGATATTCTAGGCGTTTTAAGCCATCGGTTAAAAAATCTACCACATTGTCTTGCGCACGAATGGCGCCAACGATACCGCACATAACTGTTCCTTAGTATCCAGTTTTTGGTGTGAGCAATCAACTTTGACTGCTGTGAAAAACAATCCCCCCGTTTACACAGTCGTTAGATTGTTTTATTGTTGCTTAACCAAACAGCTTTATCGTATAAAGCAAGTTTATGGTATCAAGCAAGAATCTGTTAAATTTAGGCAAAAATTCAAATATCAAGATTTTTTTTCAGGACGTTGCCAACCCTCAATCGTGACTTGTTTGCCACGGGCGATGGACAGTTTTTCAGCAGGGCAGGCTTTACTGATGGCACTACCAGCGCCAATGGTGGCGCGGTCACCAATGGTCACAGGGGCAATCAGCACCGCATTTGAGCCAATTCTAACTTCATCACCGATTTCGGTTTTAAACTTATTGACGCCATCATAATTGGCAGTGATCGTGCCTGCGCCGATATTGGTCTTTTGTCCAATGGTGGCATCACCCAAATACGCCAAATGATTGGCTTTGGCGCCGCTTGCCATTTGGGTGTTTTTAAGCTCCACAAAGTTACCGATATGCACCTCTTTGTCAGTGACCGCATTGGGGCGCAGACGGGCAAATGGTCCGATTTGGTTGTCTGCGCCTACTACCGCATTGTCAAATAGACTATAAGGTTGCACCACAGTGCCACTGGCGATTTTGCTGTTTTTGATAATACAACCTGCGCCGATTTTGACGTTATCACCTATCTCACAATCACCTTCAATGATGACATTAATATCAATTTGCACATCTTTGCCAACTTTGAGCGAACCGCGTAAATCAAAACGGCTTGGGTCAATCAAATGTACCCCTTGTTGCATCAGCGCTTTAGCTTGATGTGTTTGCCAAGTACGCTCTAGATTTGCCAACTGCAGACGGTCATTCACGCCTTCTATTTCAAACTGATGGGTCGGCGATACGGTGGCGATTTCGATGCCGTCATCTACCGCCATTTTGACGATATCGGTCAGGTAATATTCGCCTTGGGCATTGTTATTGGTCAAGTTATTGAGATATCGATGCAAAATATCATTGGCGACACAGTACACACCGCTATTGATTTCAGTGATTTGTCTTTGCTCATCGCTGGCATCTTTTTCTTCGACAATGGCGATTACTTGGTCGTTGTCACGCACAATACGACCCAAGCCAAATGGGTTGGCTAAGTTTAGGGTTAGCATGGCAAAACGGCTGTCTGTATTTGCCAATTTCTCTAAGGTATCGACGCCAATGAGTGGCACATCCCCTGATAAAATCAAGCTTTTCCCATCCGTAGGCAACACTGGCAAAGTCATCTGCACCGCGTGACCCGTGCCCAATTGCTCAGCTTGCTCGACCCAATCAATTTGTTCATCGGCAAAGGCATCTTTGACTTGCTGACCTTCAAAACCATAGATAATAATATTTTTTTGGCTACCCAATTGTTTGGCAGTGGTGAGTACGTGATGTAGCAAAGGCTTGCCTGCCAGCGGTTGTAGCACTTTTGGCTTGCTCGATTTCATGCGAGTGCCTTTGCCCGCTGCCATGATGATGGTGGTTAAGTTGGTCATGGGAATCCCTTATTCTTTTTTAAACTAATTTTAATGATACAACAGGTTAAACATAAGTAACGAGCACACTGACAAAGACTATTAGCACAACCCCTGCCATCAGCCCCGCCAAAATGTCATCAATCAAAATACCAAAACCGCCGCTCACATTTTTATCCACCCATTTAATCGGAAAGGGTTTTAGAATATCAAAAAAACGAAATAAAACAAAAGCGATCAATAAATGAAACCATTGCCATAAGCCTAACCATGTATCCATTTGATAATAATCCATAACACCAAATGGATTAAATTGATAACAATACTTTAAAGGCAACAACGAAATCCACATCCCGACCCATTCATCCCAGACGATATGCGGGTCATCATGTACACCCATCAAATCCGATGTTTTGCCACAGATATAACTACCGACCAGACAGCCGATTATTGTAACTGCCAAAAACCCCCAAAACCCTAGCCACAACATCGGAATGGCAACCACCAGTCCGCCCACTGTGCCCCACGTCCCAGCAGCGCGCTTTGGCAATCCTGAGCCTAAGCCGATACCGAGCCAATAAATCAGTTTTTCCCAAACGTTCGCGGTTGGCGGACAAGGCGGGCAAACATTGGCTTTACGGACGTCGGGTTTATGCAGTTGAGTCATAGGAAGTTCTTTGGCTAAAAATGCTGATAGCCAGTGATCGAAAATTCAATTGGTTGGTTATTATAAATTAGCCTCAAGCCGTTTTCTGTGACAATTTTGCCAATGGCAAAAATTTTATCCGAAAACTGTTGATTAAATTTGACAAAACTTTGCTCACTCATAGTAAAACACAGCTGATAATCATCACCGCCATTGAGCTGATGTTGCCACTTATCAGCATTTGGCAAAGCCTGTAATCGTGGGTGCGTTGGAATATTGGCCAAATCGACCACCGCGCCCAACTGTGATGCGGTTAGAATATGACCCAAATCCTGCCCTAGCCCGTCTGAAATATCAATCATGCTATGGGCAAACCCACGTAATTTTTGCCCGAGCTCAACTTGCGGAACAGGTAAATCGAGTGCCGGCTGTAAAGCGATTGATTGTAAAGCAGTATTGTGCTGCTCAGATTCTTCAGCGTCTAAAATTTGCTGTAACGCAAAACTTGCTGAGCCAATTTCACCGCTCACACAGATGATATCACCGACTTTCGCGCCCCTTCTGGTAATAGCTTGCCCAGCTGGCACAAAGCCCAGTGCAGTGACAGAGATGGTTAAAGTGTTTGATTGGGTGGTATCGCCACCGATGAGCTCGACATCAAATCGGTTGCAAATATCCGCGATACCTTGGGTAAATGGTTTGAGCCAGTCATCATGTGCAAGCTTAACAGGCAAGCTAATACCCAGCAATATCGCATAGGGTATCGCTCCCATCGCTGCCAAATCGGATAAATTGACCGCGACCGATTTATAGCCGATGGCATAAGCGGATGTTGATAAGGGAAAATGCCGACCTGCAACCAGCGTGTCAATACAGCTCACCAGTTCGCAATCACTCGGCATGCTGCTTATTGCGCAATCATCCCCAATACCCACTTGGGTCAAGGGATTTTTGCGTGTACAGTGTTGAAAATGTTGATAAATCAAAGAAAATTCGGACATCTTAGCCATCCGTATCGAGCATAAAAGGGCATATTGGCTACGCCCTTTACGGTATTATTTTTCTTCTTCAGTGGTCGCTTGCGATGGCGGCTGCGGCGCATCCTCTGTTTTGGCTTTTTTGGCATCTGCTTCTACTTCAGGCATACGCGCGTCTTTGGCGATTTTATCCATCACCACATGAATCATTTTATAACCATCTGATGAGCCAAAATGGGTGTTGAGCTGAATGGCTTCATCAATCACTACTTTGTAAGGCACTTCTAAGTGCTGCTTCATCTCATAGGCACCGACAAGCAATACCGCTTGCTCAACTTTATCTAGACGTGTCCAAGGGCGATCAAGTAGGCTGTCGATATAGGCGATTAAGTCATCGCTTTGCTCAATGATTTTACTCAGTAGCTCGTGATAATAGCCCAAATGCACCGTGTGCATGGCATTCTCACTGCGGGTATGCGCTTCGATTTCGTGCGATGGGTTGCCTGTCAACAGCCACTCATATAACCCTTGTACCACAAAACGGCGTGCTTTACGAATCGCGGTCAGGCTGGTTTTATAATTGACGGCGTTGTCTTGACTCGCCTGTTCTGGTGTGGTGTTGGTTGAATTGTCAGTCATATTGCTACCTTATTCACCCGCCATTTGTGCGTCAATTTGACCCAACACGTTAATCATCTCAAGCGCGACCATGGCTGCTTCTGAGCCTTTGTTACCTGCTTTGGTGCCAGAGCGCTCAATGGCTTGTTCGATGCTGTCTGTGGTCAAAATCGCATTAATAACAGGCACGTCATAATCCAAACCAATCGCACCCAAGCCTTTGGCAGATTCACCAGCGACAAAATCAAAGTGCGGCGTGCTACCACGAATCACCGCGCCTAAACCGATGATAGCGTCAAATTTATCGGTTTGTGCCATACGGGCAACTGCCAGCGGAATTTCCCAAGCACCCGGCACACGCACGACAGTAATATTGCTACCTGCGATACCATGACGCAGTAAGGTATCAATCGCGCCGCTGACCAAACTTTCTACCACAAAGCTGTTAAAACGTCCTACCACCATACCGATTTTGGCGTGGGCATTGGTGTGTAATTCACCGCTGATATGCTGTACTTGGGCGAGTTCGTTTTGAATATTTGCCATGATGATTACCTTTAAATTGTAAAAATTAGAATCTGATTTTGCTAGGTATGATACCATTTTTGTTAGGTTTATTCATGTTATTTAGCATGACCCTAGGTTACTTCCATTAAAATAAAAAATCCGCCACAGCGACGGACTTTTATACAAAACAATTAAGCTTATTGGGTGAAAAAGCTTGGTAATGCTTTATGACGTTTTTCCAATTCTTTCGCTTTTTTCTTGCTGACACCGCCCAATACCTCAATGGCATGACGCAGGCGCTGCAATGTCATATCCGCCCCAATCAAATACATTGAATTCATCACAGGCGTGCTGGACTTGCTACCTGCGATGGCAATAAAAAATGGTGACATAAAATCACGCAACTTAATGCCCATCTCGCCTGCCAAGCCAGACAATACCGCTTGGATATTCTCCTCCGTCCATACAGGCAGGGTTTCTAACTGCCATTGCGCAAGTTGTAGAATCTCCACGGTTTGCTCAGTGGATAACACTTTATGCTCAAAGTCCACCTCACTAATGGTTGGCAAGTTTTGGAAATAAAAGCCCGACCAATTCACCGCATCCGACAACAAGTTAATGCGTGGCTGAATGGCTTTGGCAATCGCGGTAAGTTTGTCGCTGTCATTGGCCCAATCAAGAATTTTGGTTTTTAAGGCTTCGGGTGACAGAGAACGCAACCATTCGCCATTGAGCCAAGTGAGTTTTTCCACGTCAAAAATCGGACCGCCCAATGACACCCGTTTGATGTCAAAACTGGCAATCATTTCATCCAACGTGAATTTTTCGGCTTCATTGGGCATGGAGTAGCCCATACGTCCCAAATAATTAAGCAAGGCTTCTGGCAACACGCCTGCATCACGGTAATAAGTGATAGACGTTGGGTTTTTGCGTTTGGATAGTTTGGATTTGTCGGGGTTTCTGAGCAGCGGCATATGACAGAGTACGGGCATATCCCAACCAAAATATTTATACAACAGTTGATGTTTTGGGGCAGAGTTAATCCACTCTTCGCCACGGATGACGTGGGTAATCTGCATCAAATGGTCATCGACTACGTTTGCCAAATGGTAGGTTGGTAGACCGTCGGTTTTAAGTAGCACTTGCATATCCACTTGTGACCAAGGAATCTCGACCTCCCCACGTAGCATATCGTCAAACTTACATACACCCTCATCTGGCACACGCATACGAATGACAAATGGCTTGCCTTCGGCGGCGAGCTTATCCGATTGTTGACGGGAAAGGTTCGCATAGCGACCGTCATATTTTGGCGTTTCACCCCGCGCCATTTGTTCGGCTCGCATTTGGTCGAGTTCATCACTGGTGGCAAAACAGCGAAACGCATGACCTTTGTCCAACAGTTCTTCAGCGTATTGTTTGTAGATGTCTTTACGCTCGCTTTGGCGATACGGTGCATGTGGACCGCCCACGTCTGGACCTTCTGCCCAGTCCAAACCGACCCAGCGCAGGGCGTCCAAAATCATTTGTTCAGATTGCGCTGTGGAGCGCGTTTGGTCGGTGTCTTCAATGCGTAGGATAAAATCGCCGCCATGCGCTTTGGCAAAGGCAAGGTTAAATAGCGCGATATAGGCGGTGCCAACGTGAGGAAAGCCTGTGGGGCTTGGGGCAATGCGGGTGCGGACTTTTTGTGTTTGTAGTTTAACTTGTGACATGGGGTTATCTAATGCTAAATTTGAAAATTGGGAGTTATTATAGCCGATTGGCATTGATTTATAAATCAATGTTCAAAGCGAGTTTTATCGAAATGTTATGATAAACTAACTAGAAAAAACAAAAGGAGAAATAATGAAGCTAAAAATCATTTTATTGGCAATGTTATTAGGTAGCACCGACGCTTTTGCTCAAACCATCCCTGCTTCTCAACATACAGCATCTATATATGCCTATGAAAAACAACGAGATTTAGCCCAAGAATGGGTAAAACTCAATGATATCAAGGGTCAATGGTTAGCTTTGATTGATGAAACCTTTAAAACATCTACTCAGAACGCTGCTACTGAAGAATTAGTAACAATCAATAGCATTAAAAATGACTTAAAAGCCGTCGATGTCGAACAAGAAATGGCAATCGTCTATCAGCATACTTACACTTCGCAAGAATTGGAGCTTTTAATCAACTTTTATAAAACACCAAAAGGGCAAAGTATTTTAAAGAAAAATCAGCACCTCTCAGAAAAGCTTAAAGATATTCAAATTAAGCATATTCAACAACTAATGAAAAAATATGACGCAACGACCTAATCCCGTTTCATCAAAGTGATTTATTTATCCTTGCGATGGCGAATGATTTCGACAATCATTGGTACCACCGAAAACACAATAATGGCAATCATAATCCACGAAAAATGTTCTTTGACAAAAGGTAATTGACCAAAAAAATAGCCTAGCGTGGTAAAAGATACCACCCATAATACCGCGCCAACGATATTATAGCGAGCAAACTGGGCATAATTCATGTTACCCATCCCGCCTACAAACGGCGCGAAAGTGCGCACAATGGGAATAAAACGGGCAATAATAATGGTGCGTCCGCCGTATTTTTCATAATAATCGTGGGTTTTTTGCAAATAGCTTTGCTTAAAAATCTTGGAATTGGGATTGGAAAATAACTTTTGCCCAAAGTGTTTGCCAATCTCAAAATTGACAAAATCACCCAATATTGCCGCCACAATCAATAAACCCATCAGCACAAAGATATTCATATCGCCCACTGCAGCAATGGTGCCTGCGGCAAACAACATCGAATCCCCTGGCAAAAATGGCAACACCACCAGACCCGTCTCGCAAAACACAATAGCAAACAAAATCGCATAAATCCAATTGCCATAATTTTTGACCAATTCTTGTAAATGGTCACCGATATGCAAAATAAAATCAACCAACCACATGGGCTATCCTTATAATTTTAGACAAAACAACAAAATATAACTAATCTACAGTCGTTATATGAAGGTAACATAAAGAACGCATCATTATAGCAAGAATGGGTAAAAATTTTGTGTTTTTAGGCAAAAATCATCTTGACAGCAAAATCAGTTTTCAATAAAATACGCGCACTCTTAGGCAAAGCAGTCTAAATAATTCCCAAAATGGGGCTATAGCTCAGTTGGTAGAGCACTTGCATGGCATGCAAGGGGTCAGCGGTTCGACTCCGCTTAGCTCCACCACTATTAAGTCTGCTTAGAGCACCTCGTGCGATTGCGTCCCCATCGTCTAGAGGCCTAGGACATCGCCCTTTCACGGCGGTAACCGGGGTTCGAATCCCCGTGGGGACGCCACTAATTTTAAAAAAGCCATTGTCTGACGGACGATGGCTTTTTTGTTTTTGCTGTCTGTTTGTCGTAGGCTTTTGTGGTATATAGTGTTGCCTTGCCACATCCTAGGTTACATAGGTTACAGCATTTTGCTTTTCTCCATGCCCCACCCCACAAAATCAATTTTCCTTGCGCTCAGTTGACGCTTTGTCATCAAAATTAGCATATAATTGAGCGCGCAATTGCGTATGTGATAAATGATTTTTTGGCTATCTGCCTTTAGCTACTTGATTTAAGCTACTTGATTTAAGCTACTAAATTTTACCACTCGGGATTTTACCACTCGAGTATTGACTCGCTGATTTTAAGCTATTGGGAAACTGGGCGAAGACTATGGCAAATTTTAACACCCACATAAGCGTGGCTTTTGTCGCAAGTGGCGTCACTGGCTTGGTGATTTATAAGGCAGGGATGCTGACCGCGCCTGAATATTTGATGTGTGTGGTGGCTGGTACCATTGGTGGCTTGCTGCCCGATATTGATTTGGATCACTCGGTACCCGCGACCGTAGGATTTAATGTCATATCGCTGTTGAGCGCATTTTTTATTGTTATCTTGTGTGTCGGGCAGTTTTCGTTGGTTGCATTGGCTGTATTGTGGTTAGTATCTTATTTGTTGATGCGCTACGGTGTGTTTAATTTATATAGCAAATTGACGGTGCATCGTGGCATCGTGCACTCGATTCCCTATCTAGGGATTATGGCGATGACCCTCGTGTACGCCAGCTTTTATGGCTTTAAGCAAGGCGCTGTTATCAGTTGGTTTTTAGGGCTGTTTTTGATGTTTGGCGCCATTGTTCATCTGCTGTTAGATGAGATGTTTAGCGTCAACCTGTTAGGGCTGAGCGTCAAAAAATCTTTTGGTACCGCGTTTAAAGTGTTTAAATTCGATCAAGTAGGCTGGTATTTGGGCTTATATGCCGTGTTGGCTGCCCTAATTGTATTTGCTCCGCCGTTTAAACTATTTTGGCAGACGCTACAAGACCCGATTAGTTGGCTTATTTTAAAGAAAAATATCTTGCCTACTGCCATCAACCTACCGAACATTCATTAACATGATACATACATCACCTTGCCCGTGCGGCTCTACACTGTCTTATGCTGATTGCTGTGCGCCCCTGCATTCGGGGCAAAAATTCGCCGATACCGCCGCACAGCTAATGCGCGCTCGGTACGCGGCATTTGTGCTTCAACATGTCAAATATATCGTTGCCACCACCGCGCCTTTTCAGCAGCCGCTGCTGGACACCCAAGCGATTAGCGACTGGGCGCAGCAGACCGATTGGGCAGGACTTGAAGTCATCAACCATCTAGCAAAACTTGGCAAACGTCATGCACAAGTGGAGTTTAAAGCCTACTTTCACTTGCCTAATGCATCGGCTGTGCATTCCCCGAGTTTGGATTTAGCTGCTTTAGACAAGAAAGGTTTAGACAGCAAAGGCGTCCATCATGAGCTATCCACCTTTGTGAATATTCCCACCCATGGCACCAGCCGTTGGTATTTTTTGGATCCGACAGTGGTCATGCCTATCACCCAAAAACAACCTTGCCCCTGTGGTAGTGGTGAGAAATACAAACGCTGCTGCGGACAGTTTTTGGCTTAATCGCTGCGCCATTGATAACAAAAACTTTAACAACCGCTCTACAATTTTTTTGTTTTTTAAAAGGGCTTTTTTGCTAGACTAATTTTATTTGCGATTTTGCGATAAAGACAACGATATTAAAGGAGAGTCCCATGCCAGCGCTACGCCAAGATATTGATCCAGACGGTTTATTAGAATACTCTGTGGTCTACACCGACCGCTCGCTCAATCACATGTCCAAAAAATTCCAAACCGTGATGAATGATTTGTCCACAAGCTTAAAAAACGTGTACAACGCCGATGCGGTGGCAATCGTGCCCGGTACAGGGACTTACGGTATGGAAGCGGTTGCGCGCCAGCTTGCCACTGACCAAACAGTGCTCATCATCCGTAACGGTTTTTTTAGTTTTCGCTGGACGCAAATCCTTGAAAAAGGTCGTATCACGGATGATGTGACTGTCCTGACCGCACACATCGGTGACAACAGCGATTCAATTGGGCAACAACAGCAGTTTGAGCCAGTGGCAATCGAGGCGGCTGTCGCTGAGATTCAATCTAAAAAACCTGCGGTAGTATTTGCCCCGCATGTCGAAACCGCGGCAGGCTTGATGCTCCCTGATGACTATATCAAACAACTTGCCGATGCGGTGCATAGTGTCGGTGGTTTACTGGTCATTGACTGTATCGCCTCAGGCTGTGCATGGCTTGATATGAAAGCGCTGGGCATTGATGTACTCATCTCTGCCCCACAAAAAGGCTGGTCAAGCACGCCATGTGCGGGGCTAGTGATGATGAATGAACAAGCCGTTGCCAAAGTGGAAGCCACCGAATCGACCAGTTTTGGACTGGATCTCAAACAGTGGCTCACTATCATGCGCGCTTATGAAAATGGCGGTCATGCGTATCATGCGACGATGCCAACCGATGGGCTGACCAAATTCCGCGATACCGTCAAAGAAGCCGAAGCGATTGGACTTGATAAACTCAAAAGCGCCCAATTTGAATTGGGTCAAAAAGTACTCTCTGTCCTCAATCAACATCATATTATCAGCGTCGCAGCTGAAGGCTACCAAGCGCCGGGTGTGATTGTGGTCTATACTGAGCGTGATGATATGCACAAAGGTGCAGCATTTGCAGCCCAAGGCTTACAAATTGCAGGTGGTGTGCCACTGAAAGTTGGCGAACCCGACAGCTTTAAAACATTCCGTTTAGGGCTATTTGGATTAGATAAATTAACAGATGTCGACGGCACAGTCAGCCGTTTTAAGCAAGCGCTTGAGAAAGTATTAGCTTAATTATCAGCGTATGCATTAGCGCATTGACTAGCATAACAACGGTCTATTTTAAAAGCTCTGTCAATTTAAAAGCTCTTTGTAACAGGGCTTTTTTATTGCTTTAAAATTACTCATATAGCGTTTTTGCGATGCGAAAGGTATTGCAATGGGCTTCCACCACATCGTCGATGTTTTCTGAGTAGCCGCCACCCATCACCACCGCCACTGGAATTCCATGGGCTTTGGCTTGGCTAAATACAAACGCATCACGCTTGGCACAGCCGTCACGGGTGAGCGCAAGTTTACCGAGCTTATCGGTGGCGAGCACATCCACAGCGGACTGGTAAAACAGCATATCGGGTTTCACTTTTGCAATAAGTCTAGGCAGCGTATCCATTAATATGGCTAAATACGCCTCATCGCCTGTCTCGTTTGGCAAATCAATATCCAAATCAGATGCTTGCTTGCGAAACGGATAGTTTTTTTGCGCCATGCATACTAAAGGTAAATACTCGGGGTTCATTTGCCATCAAATGCGCTGTACCGTTGCCTTGATGGACGTCCAAATCTACCGTCAGAATCTGGGTCGCCTGTCCACGTGCCAACAATAAATTACTCGCCACCGCCACATCGTTAAACACGCAAAATCCTTCCCCATGATCGGCAAACGCATGATGGGTACCGCCTGCGATATTGAGCGCGACACCGAATTGTTTGGCGAATAGGGCACATTCATAAGTGCCGTGGGCAATCACACGTTCCCGCTCAACGAGCCTTGGCGTCATCTCAAAGCCGATGGCACGCGCGTCTTTGGCGGGCAATGTTTGGTGTTTTAGATGCTGCCAGTACGTTTGTGTATGTGTGGTGAGAATTTCGTCTTCGCTCAATCGCTGCGGGGCAAAAAAATTGGCTGGGGTGAATGTACCCTCCGCCAATAACCGCGCCGCAATCATCGGATATTTTTGCATAGGAAAACGATGGCGTTCGGGGACGTCATATTTGAAAATATCAGAATAAGCGACCTTTATCATATTATAAGCTCGCCCCCACTTTGCGGGCGATGGCAATGCCTTCTTCAATGGTTAAGCGGATCGGATTATCAGGGGTATCTTTAAATAAAATATCGCCATCCCGAAACATCAAACATTCATCCACATACAGCTGTTGCCAGTGTTCGTTGTAAGTCAAAGGAATGGTAGTAATCAAGGTCACTTTATCGGTTTGCGAGGTTACCTCGCTAAAATCAATCGCCAGCTCACTGTCAGCGAGTTTTGCCTCACCAAATGGCGCTTTACGGGTGATAAAAAACAGCAAGCTTCCTGCATACGCTAGCTGCCAATCGCCATTGCTAATGAGACAATTAAACAAGCCCAACGCCGATAACTCACGACAAATCGTGGTCAAAAACTGGAATAACACCTCGTCACTGGGCGGCTCACTAAATTGTGATTTGAGGCGATTGAGCAGATAACAAAATGCCATCTCCGAATCGGTTGTACCTACGGGCTGATAGTGGGTGGGCACAGGACTGAGCTGGTCAATAAAACCCATCTGCAGCTGCCCATTATGCGCAAACGCCCATTCCTCGCCCCATACCTCACGGACAAAGGGGTGGGTATTAGCCAAGCAATTTGTGCCTTGCGTGGCTTTGCGAATATGGCTAATTACATTCATCGCCTTAATCGGATAACTGTTGACTAAATCCGCCACCGGTGAGCAGAAACTTGGCTTGTCATCGTGAAATTGACGTATCCCAGCTTTACGATTACACTGCGATGGGTCGGGATTTTTTTCAAAAAACACAATACCAAACCCATCGGTATGGATATCGGTCTGCCCGCCCCGCTGACGAAACCCCGCAAAGCTAAAATGAATATCGGTGGGTGTGTTACAATTCATTCCTAATAATTGGCACATTAAAATTCACTTTTTGTAATATTTGGTTTAGTTCCTTGAACTATTTCATAGCAAATGCTATCATAACGATGTAGTCTGACCTAAAGCTAGACTTTACAGTAGGACTCATCGGTTCAGCGAAAGCTGAACCTTTCTTTTTTAGCGAATAACAATTCCTAGTAAATCTTTCTTACTTGCCTGTTTAAATAATACTGGTTGCAAGCGGTCAAGGTAATTTTTACCACCTTTTCTTTTAATATACTGATTTGGTTGAAACTTTTGACTGAGAAAATATGCATTAACATCTGCTAACTGAATAAAATAAGAATGTGCAGAATCTTTATGAATTGCGTCTTCAATAATTAGTTTAGTTGGTAAGATACGATAACCAGCACCTAGATTAAAGCTGTTAGGAACGGGATTATAACGCCGCATTTTTCGGGTGAGATTTCTTAGCTTGACTTCATCAGTTTTATCAACAAATAACATGGCAGTATCTTGAATATTCGTTGAACCAATAAAATTTCGATACTGCAATGTATTTTCAATACGTTGAATTAAAGTTTGCCATGCCAAATTAAAAATGTCACTGCCTATTTGTTTATTCTTTTTATTTACCACTACATTGATGATTTGATAGTTTGATAAATTTGCTTGAAAATCAATTACATCTCTCAATAATCTTAAACGCATGGATTTGGCGATTCGTTGGAACTCAGCAGGTTTGTGAATAAAATGTGAGCAATGAATCTCTTCACGTAATTTGAACCCGTATTTTTCTCTCAGAAACCGCCTAAAGTCAATGATTGAATTCAAGGTTTGGTCCCACTTACTTTCATGAATAATGATTGCACTCAAGCAAAAATAATTAGAAGGGCTATTTTGTAATCCTATATCACCACTTTCATCAACATAAACAATATACATTTGTTATTTTCTCGCCCAATGGTATGCCGCCAAGCGTTTCATCAAATCAGGATTTTTCACCATAATATTATCGCCCGTACGACCTTGCTGACGGTTATAATAAATCACATTCAAACGCAGCAGCCAAAACGTCACGCCCGCCATGGCAAGCATAATCGGCAATGCCTCTTTCTCATCATCGCTCAAAGCGCGTTTGCTCTCGTACCCTTGTAAAAACGCTTGCATTTTGGCGTCATCAAAATTCACCGCTTCGCCATCATTGGCGTTACCCCAAGTGGTGCAAAAATCATTAATGGTAATCGCCACATCCATCACAAAATGTTCAACACTGACTTCGGTAAAATCAAGCAAACCTGTGAGTGTTGGCTGGGTTTCATCACTAAAATCCCACAGCGTGTTATCGGCAAACATATCTAGATGACATAAACCTGTTGGCAAATTTTTGCTCGCTACAGTTTCGTAGGCTTGCCAAATATCATTCATCAGTTTGGCTTCATCGCTTGGCATAAACTTGGTTTCACGGTCACGCACCAGATGCCAAGGATATAACTCAACGCCATAGTTTTGTGCAGGGGTCAAGGTTTGCAAGGTTTGATGAAGAACGGCTAAAGCCTCGCCCATTTGACGACACATATCAGGTGTGGTTGCTTTCGGGTGACCGCCCGAGAGTTTTGGTGACACTACAATGGCTTTGTTGTCAAAATACAGCAAAAACTCGCCGTTTTTGGCGGCTAGCGGTGCGGCTACGGGTAGCTGGTCTTTTAAGCGGTTTAGGATAATCGCCATTTTTTGAATTTCATGCGGTTTGCGTTCTTCAAACAAGGTAAATACATAAGACGGCTCGCCGGCTTCGTCCGTGGTTGTTTCAATAAACCAATTACTGTTTTTGATACCCTGTGTGATAGGTATGGCTTTGGCAAAATCCACGCCAAATTGTTGGCAAAAATCACTGAATTGTTGGTCAGTCAACTGGGTATATACAGACATAAGGCATCCTTGAAGCGCAGCACACCGATAAAACTGCGGTAATGGCAAAGTAAATTTGATAAACTTACGGCTATTATAGAAGGAAATCGAATATGTTAGCAAAACGAATTATCCCTTGCCTTGATGTTGACAATGGCCGGGTGGTCAAAGGTGTGCAATTTGTCGACATCAAAGACGCGGGCGACCCTGTTGAAGTGGCGCAGCGCTACAACGAACAGGGCGCGGATGAAATCACTTTTTTGGACATCACCGCTACCCATCATGGACGCGACACCACTTATCACACAGTAGAACGCATGGCAGAAACCGTATTTGTACCGCTGACCGTGGGCGGCGGGGTGCGTAAAGTCGATGACATTCGTCACTTGCTAAACGCGGGCGCGGATAAAGTATCAATTAATTCGGCGGCAATTTTTAACCCTGAATTTGTCGGTGAAGCGGCAGCACGTTTTGGCAGTCAGTGTATCGTAGTAGCGATTGATGCCAAAAAAGTGGGTGACAATCAATGGGAAATCTTTACCCATGGGGGACGCAAAGCGACTGGCATTGATGCGGTGGCATGGGCGGTAAAAATGGCAGGTTTTGGGGCGGGTGAACTGCTTGTGACCTCGATGGACTCAGATGGTACCAAAAACGGCTATGATATCGCCTTGATGAAGCGCATTACCGATAGCGTAAATGTGCCAGTGATTGCCTCGGGTGGCGTCGGTAATTTGCAACACTTGGCAGATGGGGTGCTGCAAGGTGGTGTTGATGCGGTACTAGCGGCGAGTATTTTCCATTTTGGCGAATATACCGTGGGGGAAGCCAAGCAGTTTATGGCACAGCAAGGCATTGAAATGCGTTTGTAACGGTGCGCCTTGTGAGAACGATAGCCGTTGGTAATAACTAAAAGCGCACAACAAAAAATAGCCCAAACTAGCCAAAACTGCTATGATATTGGCATTTTCGATAATGACTAAATTGCCATGTTTCCACTAATTTTAACTCACCCGCAATGGGATCCTGTCGCTCTGCATTTGGGACCTATCCAAGCCCACTGGTACGGGCTGATGTATTTACTGGCTTTTGCTGCCGCTTATGCGTTGGCTTGGTATCGCACTAAATCACGCCCAGACTGGAATGCCGACATGGTCGCTGACTTGGTATTTTATGGGGCGATGGGCGTGATTCTAGGCGGTCGTATCGGCTATGTGCTGTTTTATCAATTAAGCGAATTTTTAGCCAATCCGATGTATTTGTTCAAAATCAACCAAGGCGGTATGTCGTTTCATGGGGGATTTTTGGGTGTTGCCATCGCAATGCTATTTTTTGCCCGCAAATATAAAAAGAACATTTGGAATGTGCTAGATTTTATTATTCCCTGCGTGCCAACCGGACTACTGTTTGGGCGTATTGGCAATTTTATCAATGGCGAATTGTGGGGTCGGGTGTCTGACGGTGGTTACAACTGGCTGATGCTGTTCCCGCAAGCGGTCAATGAAGACAATGAACTGCTCAAACAAAGCCCTGCCCTGCAAAGCCTTGCGCAAACCTTTATGATTGATGGCAACAATTATTTGTTACTCCCCCGCCATCCGTCACAGTTGTATCAGGCTTTTACTGAAGGCGTGGTACTGTTTGTTTTGGTTTGGTGGTTTGCCAGCCGGCCGCGTCCGCGTATGGCAGTCAGTGGCTTATTCGTGATGGGCTACGGTATTGCGCGTTTTATTACCGAATTCTTCCGCCAACCTGATGCTGACCAAGGTTTTATTTTGTTAGGGTGGATGACAAAAGGGCAAATGTTAAGCCTACCGATGATTATCGGTGGTTTGGTTTTATTGATTTGGGCGTATAAAAACCAAATCTATGATTGGGGCAGTCAAAAGAATGTGGACTAACAAAGAAAACTAACCAAGGAACTCATCACCCATGATTACGTCAAAAAACGAACAAGCCTATTTGGATTTACTGAAACTGGTGCTAGATAACGGCATACAAAAAGGCGACCGTACGGGCACGGGTACCATCAGCTATTTTGGCGCGCAGATGCGGTTTGATTTGAATGAGGGTTTTCCACTACTGACCACCAAAAAAATCCATACCAAAAGCGTGATCTATGAGCTGCTTTGGTTTTTAAAAGGCGATACCCATGTCCAATACTTGCAGGACAATGGGGTACGCATTTGGAATGAATGGGCAACCGCCGAGCAAACTGCCCGCTTTGGCAAGCCTGAAGGCGAACTTGGCGCGGTATACGGACACCAGTGGCGCAACTTCGGGGCAAGCAAAAAAGCGGACGGCAGCTACCATTCAGACGGTTTTGACCAAATCAGTTGGGTGGTCAATGAAATCAAAAACAACCCAAACTCGCGCCGTTTGATTGTCTCTGGCTGGAATCCATTGGAGGCCAACGAAGTCGCCTTGCCCCCTTGTCATACCCTGTTTCAGTTTTTTGTCGCAGATGGCAAATTATCTTGTCAGTTGTACCAACGCTCGGCGGATTTGTTTTTGGGGGTACCTTTTAACATTGCCAGCTATGCCTTGCTTACCCATATGATAGCCCATGTGACGGGGCTTGGCGTCGGTGAGTTTGTGTGGACGGGCGGTGATTGTCATATCTATAACAATCATTTACAGCAAGTGCATGAGCAGCTTAGCCGCGAGCCGTTTGCCCTACCCAAACTTTGGCTCAATCCTGACATTACTGACATTTTTGCGTTTGATTTTAACGATATAAAAATTGAAAATTATCAAAGCCATGCCACAATTAAGGCTGAAGTCTCCGTATAAGCTTGCAGCCCAATGCCAAAACTCACAACAATAAGGATAAATCATGAGTTATTCTAATGTGGAAGTCGCCCAAATCGTGGCGATGAGCCAAAACCGCGCCATTGGCAAAGACAATCAATTGCCTTGGCATATATCTGAGGACTTGAAACATTTTAAAAAACATACCAGTGGCGGTATCGTGATTATGGGTCGTAAGACCTTTGAATCCATGGGGGCAAAACCCCTGCCCAACCGTACCAATTTTGTGATTACCACCAATTTGGACTACCAAGTGGATGATGATGCCGTCATTGTGATGCACAACCTAGATGACGCACTGACCCAAGCCTCGTCGCTCGCCCATGGTAAAGGTTTGCAAACGATTTGGGTAATTGGTGGCGAAAAAGTCTTCCAACAAGCCCTACTGTTTAGTGATCGCTTAGAAATCACCCATGTCGATACTGTGATTGACAATGCAGCGGCGTTTTATCCAGAGATTACCAGTGATTTTGTCAAAACATCAGAAAGTGAAAAATTCACGGATGAGCAAAGCGCGTTAAGCTATCAGTTTGTCACTTACCAAAAAGCTTAAGTTTGACAATGGCGACTTAGCGCACAAAAAAAACCACGTTATCTAACGTGGTTTTTTTATGTAGCTGTGGTTTTTTATGTAGGTATCAATGTCTTATTTTGATTGTTCTTGAGATTTGACCGCTGAGGCAACAGGTGGTGCGATATTTGGGGTTTCACCTGTTTTGGCTTTAATCTCTGCTTTGGCTTCAGCCGTTGAGGCATTACGCGCTTCAATGGTCGATGTCTTTGCAGTAGCCGTTGGTGCAGAAGATGGCGTCATAGAGGCATTGTCTGGGCTGGCAACCGTGGCGTTTGGACCTGTTGCGGTGTCTGCATTGGCAGTGGCGGTGGTGGTTTCACCTGCCGCAGGTGAGGTTGCCGCAGGCGTCGAACCCGCTGGTTTGGCAGCGGCGGCAGCAGATGCGGCGGCTTTGGCTTCCACTTCAGCATTGAGTTTTGCAACGTCAACGTGGTTACCAGCAGGGCGAACAATTGCTGAAATAAGGATTAATAAAACCACGCCTAGAAACGCTAAAACGCCAATTAAAGAATAACTAAGTTCTTTTTTGACATTGTTTTCCACGACTTCATGATGAGCCATCGTAAACCTCACTGTAAATCATTGGGGCAAGAGTTGTTGAATCTAAATGAATTCAAATCTAATTTATAACTATTATACGGAACTTTGTAACCATTATATACTAAATTTTTGCAATTGGTGACAAAACCTTACTGCATTTAAGGTTTTTAACGTGTTTTACGAACCAGCCAACTAATCAGTAGCAAGAGCGCTGCCAGTGCCAAGATAGGATAACTACCCCAGCGCATAAATGGCGTATTACCAACGCGCGATTGGATCTCACCCCGTAGCACCGTGCGTTCAAATGCTGGCGCTTTGGCAACAATATTGCCTTTATCATTGATAATGGCGGTCACGCCAGTATTGGTCGCGCGCATAAACCAGCGACCGGTTTCAATCGAGCGCATTTGCACCATTTGTAGATGCTGTAATGGACCTGCCGATGTGCCAAACCAAGCATCATTGGATACGGTCAATAAAAAGTCGGTATTTTTGGCATTGCGGCGGGTGGTATCAGGATAGGCGACTTCATAACAAATCGCCACCCCGACTGGGTGGTTTTTGACTTGCAAGGGCGCTTGGTGCGCAGACCCACTGCGAAAACTCATGGTGCCGCCCATCAAGTTTGGTAATGCCCAATCTAACATACCTTCAAACGGGATATATTCGCCCACGGGTACCAAATTTTGTTTCTTGTATAAGCCTTTGGCATCGGCGCCCAAAGCAATCACACTGTTGTAAAATGGCTCGTATTTATCAACTTTTGGGTCGTATTCATTGACATCCACATACGGAATACCGGTGAGCCATGCGCTATTGCTTTCGCGGGCTTGGGCAGCAATTTGACTGATAAAGGGCATGGCGTCGGTTTGAAACATCGGAATCGACGACTCTGGCCATAAGATAATGTCCTGACCCCATTCCGTTTTACTTAAACCTGCATAGATACCCAGCGTTTGGATTTGGTATTCTTGCAGCCATTTTAAGTCCTGCGGAATATTGCCTTGTACTAAAGAGACTTTTAGATTTGGTGTGCCTTTGGGGGTCGTCCATTGCGGGGCAATAAGCCACAGCGCCACGCTTGCCAGTAACATCACAGATGAGGGAATTAAAAAACGGTATTTTTTTCGCGCCGCTTCCACCAGACTGGCTGAGGCGAACACTGATACAAAGCTCAGCGCCAACACCCCAAAAATTGGGGCAAGGCTCGTCAGCCAAGGTTGCGCTGTATAAGCATAGCCCACAAATAGCCAAGGAAAACCTGTAAATAGCCAGGTTTTTAACCACTCTTGTACCACCCATAATGATGCAAAGCTTAGCGGCTGTTTTGCCACAAAGCGATTAAAAATGACTGCCAAGGCACCATGAAACAATCCCATCCCCAAGCCAACAAACCCAATCATCAGCAAGGCTAACAAGGTAGGGGTATCACCATAGGTATGAATGGAGGTAAACAACCAAAACGCGCCCACGCTCCACAATCCCATACCATACATTTCACCGAGCCAAAATGCCCGCCAATTTGACATTGTGGGCAATAACAGCCAATACAGCACCAGTGGCGATAACAGTGCCACTAGCCAAAAATCGTAAGGCGCTAACGCAAAGATAAATGCCGCACCCGCAAGCCAAGCCAGCACCAGTTTGGGTAACAGCGGCTGTTTGGTATTTGCAGATTTGGCACTATCGTGATGAGATTGTACAGAAAGTTGCTTTTTTAGGGACTGGGTAGTAAGACGCATTGGCGGGTATTGCCTTTAGGGTTA
This sequence comes from Moraxella sp. CTOTU47915, assembly GCF_031986685.1. NCBI lineage: Bacteria > Pseudomonadati > Pseudomonadota > Gammaproteobacteria > Moraxellales > Moraxellaceae > Moraxella > Moraxella sp. CTOTU47915. Next base: position 49,110 of record NZ_DAMAAE010000005.1, on the reverse strand, counting down.
AACGGTTTTGCAAACATAAGTAATTGGACTAATCGTCGAGCTGATTATACCTTTTAACCAGTTCAATTTCTTGGATAAATCGACCATCTGCTGACAATACCGTCAAACGACAATCGTCAATAAAGACAGTTTGACCCAATACCTCATTGACTTCGCCAAGCTCTTGCATGACCAGTCCACCCATACTAGTGACATCCTCACTATCAAAATGGGTACCTAGCTGTTCATTACAGTCTGAGACTGAGGTGATGGATTGCACAATCCATGTATCAGGTTGGTTGGGCACAGGCACTATATGATTGATATCGGTATCTTCTTCGATGTCGTCATGCTCATCGATGATATCACCGACAATTTCCTCGAGTAAGTCTTCCATCGTCACCACGCCTGCTGTCACCCCAAACTCATCGATGACGATTGCCATATGAATTTGATTTTTTTGAAACAGACGCAGCAGGTTGTCAGAACGCGCAGTTTCACTGATATAAATTGGCTGACGTACAATCGCTTCAAGATTGAAATGGTTAATGTTTTGACCTTGCGCCTTGGCGACCAAAAACGGAATCAAATCTTTGGCAAGTAAGATACCCATTACCGTGTCTTTGTTGTCATCGATAAATACAGGATAACGCGAGTGGGCGGTTTCCATATAGAGCGACATGATGTCTTGCAAGTTTTGGTGCTGGGTGATGCCTGCAACGTGGCTGACAGGGGTCATGATTTCTCGCACTTGAATAGCGGGTAAATCTAGCACGCCCTCTAACATATCGACGGTGTCGGGCGCCAAAAATCGACGAGAATCATGTACCAATTTGACTAGTTCATCACGGGTTTCAGGGGCGGTGGATAGCCAGCGTTTCAGACCGCGTGACCAGCTACTGCCTTGCTGTTTGTTTGACAGGTGTGAACTCGAATTGTCGTCTGACATAGCCGACGAGACCCTCATATGGCGAAAGATTTTTTTACCTTACCTTAAGCCCATGATGATTGCAATGGTATTTTTCTTAATTTTATTGTATTTATTGGCTGATTTTACTCACCCGTCAGCTTGCTCGGTGCTAGTAAAGTCTCGAATAGCCAAGCACTATTGGCGAATCCAATGAATCACCCTTTCTTCTTGCTCTATTTCAGAAACCTCTGTTTCGGACTGACAGCGTCCTGCCACGCTAATATTTTTTTGGCGCATCATAGTTTGTGTCACGGCGGCATCCTGAGTAAGTAATAAATGCCAGCTTGGCAGTGGCTGCCCGTAGTACAAGCGCTTGTAGGCGCAGCTTGCCGGTAGCCAGTACATCTCGCCAATGTTATCGATGGTTAGGCTGATGCAGTCGGGCACATACTCGCGCCTTGTTGGATAATGCTGGCAAGCCCCTGTGGCACAATCAAGCAGTCGACAGGCGACATCACTGTATTCAACTTTATCGGTGTCATCGTCTTTAAATTTAATCAAACAACACGCCCCACAGCCATCGCACAAGGCTTCCCATTCAGCTTGGGTCAATTGTTCTAACGAAAATCGCTCCCAAAATTGCGGGCGTAAGGTAACAGATTGGCTCATTATGTTTCCAACTTTTGGCTTGTATAAAACAGTGACAGTATTATAACGGAAAATACGATGATTTCAGTATACAGTAGTGCCTGTATTAACCGTTGCACTGACTTGCCACGCTCTCATTAGCGTATGAATCCAGCGTTTTTATAACGCCAGTGTCTTATAACAATAGCAACCAATCATATCATTTACCATAACATAAGGATTTATGATGCCAATTCAAATTTTACAACTCGAATCTACCACCAGCGATGGCGTGGAGCTCAAAAGCTATGTCTGTCTACCAGAATCAGCGAGCCACGACAATCCTGCCCCAGCGATTTTGGTGGCGCCTGAATGGTGGGGCGTCGTTGAGCACCCACAAAAAGTCACTGAGCGTTTAGCCGAAGCGGGTTTTGCTGCCGTCGCCATGGATGTGTATGGCGAAGGTAAACTGACCACAGATGCCGCCCAAGCCAATGAATGGATGAGCCAAATGCTCGCTGACCAAGACATGTTGATGGCGCGCTGTAAACTCATTATGGATGACTTTACCGACCTCGAAGCCGTTGACACAAACCGTCTGGGCGCAATTGGTTTTTGCTTTGGCGGCAAAATCGCCTTAGACATGGCGCGTGAAGGCTTCCCGCTTAAAGCAGTGGCGACTTTCCACGGCAACCCTGCCCCAAAACAACCGGCACAAAAAGGCAAATTCACCGCCAAAGTATTGGTCGCACATGGTGAAGCCGATAGCATGGTGTCAATGGATGCCATTGAAGGACTAAAAAAAGAGTTGGATAACGCCGATGTAGAGTACACAGTCGATGTGTACGAAGGCGCTAAACACGGCTTTACCAATCCTAATGCTGACAAACGCGCCGAAGAAAATGGCGTGGATTTGGGCTATGATGCCGATGCCGCAAAAGCCAGCTGGGATGAAATGATTGCGTTTATGCAAGACAATCTTGTATAACATATGCCAGTTCCATCCTAACAGCAAAAGCAATATCCCTCATGATATTGCTTTTTTTATGTCTATGTCCCAGTTTTAGTCAAGATTTTTAGCCATCTTATCAGTCAGCATTGAATCCCAACTAGAAAGTCTTATATAGCTATCACGATAGTAACCCGATGGTGAATTTTGAACGCACATCCGAATACCAGCCACTCAACGATGCCAAGTCCCAATCAGCACTTAAAACACAGTCATACCGAAGCGCAGCTTGATAGTTTTGCACCACGCATTTTGACCTGGTTTGACCATAGCGGGCGTCATGATTTGCCGTGGCAGCAGCATCAGCTTGACACGCCAGACCCCTATCCGGTGTGGTTATCTGAAATCATGCTACAGCAGACCCAAGTGGCGACGGTCATTCCTTATTTTGAGCGATTTATGGCAAGTTTTCCCACCGTGCAGGATTTGGCAAACGCATCTTGGGAGCAAGTCGCTGAGCATTGGGCAGGGCTGGGTTACTATGCGCGTGCGCGCAACCTGCATAAAGGTGCCAAGCAGCTGGTGGATATCATCGAGCAAACTGGCAAATTTCCGCAAACGGTTGCCCACTGGGAGCAGATTTCAGGGGTGGGTCAATCTACGGCAGGCGCGATTGTGGCGATGGGTGTCAGAGCTGACCAATATGGCGGTGACAGAGGAGTGATTTGCGATGGTAATGTCAAACGTGTGCTGACCCGCTGGGCTGGTATTGACGGCGATATCACCAAAACTGCCACAACCAAAGCGCTTTGGCAACTTGCCGAGCGCCTAACACCGACCCGTGACAGCGGCCACTACGCCCAAGCGATGATGGATATGGGGGCGACGCTATGCACCAAAGCCAAACCTGCCTGCCTACTGTGTCCCGTGCAAGCCGACTGCGTGGCAAATGCCCAAGGTAAGCAAAGTTTTTATCCAGTAAAAAGTAAAAAATCGCCCAATCCCTCTAAGTTTTCGCTAGCGTTAAAGCTGGTTTGCGATGACAAAACCTTGTGGCTACAACGTCCTGACACTGGGATTTGGGGTGGACTGTGGTGTTTACCATTGGCCTTTGTCAAAAAACAACAGGGGGCAAAAAATACAGTCGCGCCGCTACTGGCAACCTGGCAGCAAGAAGCGACGTTTGAAGCCGAATACAACACGGCTGAGCAGATTATTTTTGAGTTCTTACAAGCTGAGCAGCTGCTAAATATCGAGCAGGTTAACTTAGATAGTACTGATACTGTCAAACATAGCCTTACCCATTTTCATTGGTTTTTAACCCCAATAACCATGACGCTGACGAAAGAGCAGGGTATGCGGCTGACTCAAGCACTACAACAAGCGCTGCAAACGCTGTCATGGGTAGATGATTCAGCGCAAAACAGCTTAGCCAAACCGAAAGCCATGCAGCTATTGGTGAGTGGTTAATGCGTGTAGAATCGTCGCAGGCATTAAATCAGGGATAATGGTTATGTTAAGATTGGCCGGCTGTAATAACATTTGCTCTGCAATACGCGACTGCAATACCAAATAATAACAACTAGCAACCATTTCAGTACCTGCTGTTAGTTGTTGCCAGTTTTGCCAGGCGGTCAAACTTGAGATGAGTACAATGATGGGTTGGTTGTGGCTCTGCGTTTGTTGCCAAATCGCAAATGTTTGGGTGGTTGTGCTTGGTAGAACCCGTTGGTACAAGTTTAGCAAATGTACTTGCACATCTTTTGCCGCCAATGTATCTGCCAATAATTCTCGTCCGCCGATGCCGCGCCATACCTGCAAATAATCGCCTTTACCAAGCGCTTGGATTACCGGCAAATTCAATAGCCCTTCATTGTTTTGCGCGCGTTTTTCATCAGGAAAAATAATGGTAGGTGGTGGCAACTCTGTGAGCTGCTGCCAGGTTTGGTTAAAGTAATTTGCGGTTTTGTCACCCACCGCCACCCATGTAATCTTTTTGGACAATTCCGTTAGCTTGACTAAGGTAGCAAGCCTCGCTAAGCCATACTTTACTGCCGCTTCGCTGACTAGCACCACCACTTGATAACGGTCAATCGATTGTAAAACTGCCCGCTCTGCCACTGTCAAGGGCTTTTCTACCAATGTCAACAGCGGCAGGTCAATCACTGCAATGCCATGTTGGCGCAAAAATAGGCTTAGCGTCTTGGCTCTCTGATCAGGTCTGGTATTGATAAATTGCATGGCTATGCGTATCGTTCAATATCAGCGGTCTTGATAAATCTGCGCCAAGATTTTGTCCGCACCTTGTGCAATGAGCGCTTCAGCCACCACCACGCCCATGGCTTCAGCAATTTGCTCAGACTCCCTTGCGTCATCAACTAACGCGTTATGATGCTCTGCTTTTAACAAGGTTTTACCATCTACACTGCCGACCCGACCCTTTAAATAAATTTGTCCATCTTGAATGGTAGCAAAGCCTGCAATCGGCACTTGGCAACCACCCTGTAAATGACGATTCATGGCGCGTTCTGCCATCACGCATAGACGGCTTGGCTCGTCATTGAGCGGTTTTAGTAGTGCCAGCACATCGGCATCATCACTTCGGCATTCAATGGCAAGCGCACCTTGTCCGACCGCGGGCAGACTGATATGCGTATCGAGTTCATGGCGGATACGATCGGTAAGCCCCAAACGCGTCAAGCCACTGGTTGCCAAAATAATGGCATCATACTCACCTGCATCTAGCTTGGATAAGCGCGTGCCTACATTGCCGCGTAGGCTGATAATCTCTAAGTCAGGACGATATTGCTGGATTTGGCATTGACGCCGTAAACTTGATGTACCAAGTTTAGCGCCTTGTGGCAACGCATCTATACTTTCATAGTGATTTGATATAAACGCATCGGTTGGCTGCTCACGCTCACAATATGCGCCAAGCGTCAGACCTTCAGGGAGCACCATGGGTACGTCTTTGAGCGAATGCACGGCGATATCAGCACGTTTTTCATACAAGGCTTGCTCAAGCTCTTTGACAAACAGACCTTTTCCGCCGATTTTGGCTAGCGGGGTATCTAGGATTTTATCGCCTTTGGTGACCATCGGTACTAGATTGACGGTCAGGCTTGGGTACAGCGCTTGCAAACGCGCTTGGATGTGTTCGGCTTGCCATAAGGCAAGCGGGCTTTGGCGAGTGGCGATATTTAAAGTGGTTAACGTAGTCATAGCAGTGTCTTTTTTAGCATTCGATAAAAATGCCTAACTCTCTAAGCTAGGCATTTGTCAGATGGGTATCTGTCATTAATTCAGCGAGTTAGGCAACAGTATAGCAAAATGTCAGGATAATTTCTCTGACTACTCGCTAAAGCATAGGGAAACATGCGAAAGACTACGCTACTACGCTACATTGATTGGATTTTATCGCGTAATAATGGCAAATGACGGCGGCTGACGGCAAGCTTGTCGGGCAAGCCTTTGAAACACACTTGGTACTGGCCTTGGTCAATCGCTTCAAGCATTTCTAGGTAGTTAAGATTGATTAATGCATTGCGATGGATACGAAAGAACGCATCACCAAATTCTTGTTCAAGCTCTTTGAGCGTTTCATCAATTAAAACCGTGCCACCTTTATGACGGATTTGCACGTATTTTTGGTCAGCCGTAAAGTAATAAATATCTTGCAGCGCAATCAGCTCCACACCACGATGGGTACGCGCCGCAATATGCTGACGATTTGACTGTGCTAGCGGATCTTCTAATCGACTGATTTCATTGAGCTGTGCATTACTAAGCGTTGATGCTCTCGCTAGCGCCTGTAACACTTCTTCTTTGTTGGCAGGCTTTAGCAAATAGCCAACCGCGTGTGCTTTGAATGCGGCAATCGCGTAATGGTCATACGCGGTCACAAAAATAATGGCGGGCGCATTATTAAGCTCATTGAGCTCTTGGGCGCAGCGGATACCATCCATTCCTGGCATCCGAATGTCTAACAAAATTACATCGGGTGCGAGTTCTTTGACTTTTGCAATGGCCTCAATACCTGTGGCTGCCAGGGCAATTACCTCATGTCCCTCTTCTCTTACGATACGCGCCAACCTCTCTCGGGCTAGTGGCTCATCGTCACAGATCACAATTCTCACTGTTTACTCCTTTGCTCCTTTGAGGTCAAAAACTCATGCCTTTAACCCTACAAATCTTACGTACTTCAAAATCTTATGCCAAATCCAACAAAACCGCTTGGTGAGCAATCAAACTCTTATAAAATAGCGCTTAACTGATTAGATAAACTAATAAACGCATTTTATTAAGTAGATGCAAATTAATATATCATAGTTTGTTAAATAAAATGTAAAATGCCGCGTTAGATTGGTGAATTTTTTATGCCAATTCCGACTAACAAAATAAATGGGCTAAAAAGCTGCGACATCTTTGAGGGGATAGCGAATTTGAGTGATTAACAATTGATCAGATAATTCAAAGTGAATGCTGGCTTCATGACCAAAATACTGACGCAAAATTGCCACTTGGCTATTAAACTGTAGTTTTTGGCGAATATCTTGACAAATCAGCTGATACGTCGTTGCCGGTAGCTCAATTTCGATATCAATTTTGGCCACATCGTTTTGCCAATCGATACTAATAATAATGTGAATGGGGTCGGTGCTGTTTTCAACAATCAGTACGATCAGTTTTTCAATCACTATTTGTAGCGATAACGAGGTAATCACCATGTCATAGAGCAAATCTTCATCGGGCAAATGCCAAGTTACCTTCAGCTTTTTATCAAAACGGTATTTTTCGATGCTCAAATAGCTTTCGCATAGCTCCATCTCATCAAGTAGCGCAATCTCACGCGTTTCATCAAAGCTCACCCGATACAAATTTGAGATATGACGAATCATTCTCTCGGCTTCATACGGATCGGTTTCTATCAAGTACTGCATAGTATTGAGTAAATTAAAGAAAAAATGCGGGGTGATACGCGCCTTTAACTGCTCGTTTTGTTCGATGAGTTTTTGTTGGGTACGCAGTTCAGCGCGGCGAATATTTTGATACTGTATCTCAAAATAAGTGAGCAGCACCGCTATCATCAAAAAGGCACATAAAGTATTGACCAGGGTTTCTAGTATCAGCGTATTTAAACTGACTTCATAGCCCAGTGTGAAAAATAACAGCAACCGACCTAGCAAGCTCAGTACCGGCACGATAATAAACGAAGTCGATAGCAGATAGGCGGTAATTTGTTTTGAACGCCAATTAAATTCTTTGAATTTTTTGGCAGAATTCGCCACAAAAACCATTTCACCCGTCACAGTTAAGATAGTAATGACCACCGTTTCAATGCTATGGCGGATAATCAAACTGATATCATTAGTAAAAGTTAAATAGGTTAAAATCGAAACCAGTGAAAAAAACGCGATATAGCTTGCCCACAGTTTGATGGTCTGTTTTTCGCTCATATTGGGCAGGAAAAAGGTGCTGGTGAGCGGCTCTTTAATCCGCTTGAGTGAAATTTGTGAGGCATCCTCAGTTTTTGCTATACTAGCCCTAGATTTTGCAGAGGGAAATAACAGCTCCAGCAATCTCATTATTTTTATTCCTTTCACACTTACACAAAAAATGGACGTATTATGAGCAATCAAATTTCCGCTGATTCTAGCACATCTAGTATGTGGGGTGGACGTTTTAGCGAAGCCACCGACAGTTTTGTCGCTGAATTTACCGCGTCTGTCGGATTTGACCAACGTTTTGCCAATCAAGACATTGCAGGCTCGATTGCTCATGCCACCATGCTTGCCAAAGCGGGGATTATCACCGAGGCAGACAAAGACCAAATCGTTGGCGGTTTGACCCAAATCAAACAAGAAATCGCCGATGGCAAATTTGTGTGGTCGGTGGCGCTTGAAGACGTGCACATGAATGTGGAGTCTCGTCTAACCGCTATTATTGGCGATGTCGGCAAAAAACTGCATACGGGACGTAGCCGTAATGACCAAGTCGCGACCGATATCCGTTTATATCTGCGTGACCAAACCGATATTATTTTAGGATTGTTAAAACGTCTACAAACGGGCTTACTGGATTTGGCAAGCCAGCATACCGACACTATCATGCCAGGCTTTACCCATCTGCAGACCGCGCAGCCTGTCAGTTTTGGTCATCATGTGATGGCATGGTTTGAGATGCTAATGCGTGATAGCGAGCGCTTGATTGATGGTCGAAAACGTATCAACCAAATGCCCCTAGGCGCCGCAGCGCTGGCAGGTACGACTTATCCGATTGAGCGGGAATATACTGCCGAGCTTTTGGGTTTTGAAGGGATTTGTCAAAACTCGCTGGATGCCGTATCCGACCGTGATTTTGCCATTGAATTTGCCAGTAGCGCAAGCCTGTTAATGATGCACTTGTCACGTATGAGTGAAGAAATCATCTTGTGGATGTCAGCGCAATTTGGGTTTGTGGTCGTCCCTGATCGTTTTTGCACGGGCTCATCGATTATGCCACAGAAGAAAAACCCCGATGTGCCAGAGCTGGTACGGGGTAAAGCTGCACGCGTGTTTGGCGATATGATTACCCTATTGACATTGATGAAAAACCAACCGCTGGCTTACAACAAAGACAACCAAGAAGATAAAGAGCCGTTATTTGACGTGGTAGATACTGTAACAGGCTCTCTACTTGCTTTTGCTGATATGCTACCAAACTTGATTCCAAACAAAGAAAATATGCGTGCCGCGACCATGAAAGGTTATGCGACCGCCACCGATTTGGCGGATTATCTAGTGCGTAAAGGCTTAGCCTTCCGCGACGCGCATGAAGTAGTGGGTAAAGCAGTAGCATTAGGTGTGCAAAAAGGCGTGGATTTGAGTGAATTATCGCTCGATGAGCTTCAAGGCTTTAGCGACTTAATTGGTGAGGACGTGTTTGAATATCTGACCCTTGAAGGCTCGCTCAATGCCCGTAACCACATCGGCGGTACAGCGCCCAATCAAGTCAAAATGGCGATTGAGCGTGGGCGTCAGCGTATCGAACAATTAGGTCATTAATATGCCAAAACTGTTCTCGTATGGCACATTACAACAAGAAAATGTACAGCTTGCTACCTTTGGGCGTACACTGGTGGGTAATAAAGACCAACTTATTGGCTACCAGTTGGGTGAAATCGAAATTACCGATGACAATGTGCTCGCCACAAGTGGCAAACGTTTTCATCCGATACTACTTAAAACCAATAATCCAACCGACAAAGTGGCAGGTGTGATTTTTGACATTACCGATGATGAGCTTGCCCAAGCCGACCGCTACGAAGTCGATGCCTACGCACGAGTGGAAGGTCACTTTGACAGTGGCGCTACCGCTTGGATTTATGCCGATGCAAGCGACATAGACTAAAAACTATTAAAAGGATAACAAATGGAAACTTATAACCCCGCTGACCACATGGTCATGTGCCGTAAATACAAACAAAAGCTACCCAAAATGCCAAAACCGCCGTTTCCTAACAAGCTGGGTGAAGAATTGCAAAACACCGTGTCTGCCAAGGCGTGGAACGAATGGCTAGAGCACCAAACCATGCTCATCAATGAAAATCACTTAAGCATGATTGACCCAGAAGCCAAAAAATTTATTACCGAACAGCGCAATAAATTTTTGGATAATGAAGACTACGAACGCCCAAAAGGATGGACGGCGCAAAAATAAATAAGCGCTAACAACAAAAAACCCCAAGTAGAGTTATTTGGGGTTTTTGCTTTTTTGGTGTTGATTAAACCATGACAATCAAAGTTTAACCCATTTAGGCAGATAATGAATAACGCAGTTAAAGCCTTAAGCTTGCGCTTCTTCTTTACGCACTGACAGTTTTTCACGGATACGTGCTGATTTACCAGAACGGTCACGTAGGTAGTAAAGTTTGGCACGGCGTACATCACCACGACGTTTTACTTCAATTTTTGCAATTTGTGGTGAATGGGTTTGGAACGCACGTTCAACACCTACACCACTAGAGATTTTACGTACGGTAAACGCAGAGTTTAAGCCGCGGTTACGTTTAGCGATAACAACACCTTCAAATGCTTGTAGACGCTCACGGTCGCCTTCACGCACTTTTACTTGTACGACAACAGTGTCACCAGGACCAAAACTTGGTACGTCTTGCTTAAGCTGGCTATTTTCGATTTGTTGAACCAAAGGATGTTTGTTACTCATGAGATTTTCTCCTCTCACTGGGGACAGAGGCTAAGCTGACTAAGGTTAGTTGATGTCAGCAAATGCGCATACTCCCCGCTAATTTTATGTGCCTTGATAGCAATCGACACGATTAGGGCATCCGTCAAGTGGATGAATCTGGGTTGCTGTCTTTAGCAGATTGCGCTGCTTCTGTCAGCCATTTTTGTTGCTGTTTGGTTGGCACAAAGGCTTGCCACAAATCAGGACGTCTTAACTGGGTGCGTGTTGCCTGCTGAATAAATCGCCACTTGGCGATATTGGCATGATGCCCTGACAACAGCACGTCCGGCACTTTCATCCCTTGATATTCAGTCGGTTTAGTATATTGTGGACAATCGAGCAAGCCATCCACGAAGGAGTCTTGCTGCGCCGATAAATCATCGCCCATTACATTGGGCAATCGGCGTATCACACTATCCATCAATACCATCGCGGGCAATTCACCGCCTGTCAGCACATAATCACCAATTGAGCACTCGATATCGACAGACTGACTCAGTAGTCTTTCATCGATGCCTTCATAACGACCGCATAACAAAATCAAGCCGTCATATTGGCAAAAATCAAGCACCCTGCTTTCGCTCAGTGTCTTGCCTTGTGGCGATAAATATACCACAGGACAGGTTTTACCGCGCGCATTGGCTTGCGTTTTGGCGTAGTCGATGGCTTTTTGTAACGGCTCTGCCATCATCACCATGCCAGGACCCCCACCAAACGGACGCTCATCGATACGCCGATAATTGTCTGTGGTAAAGTCTCTTGGGTTAATCAGCAAGATTTCCGCTTGCTTGCGAGCCAGCGCCCGCCCAGTGATGCCAAAGTCAGTAATACTAGCAAACATTTCGGGCAAAATGGTTATTACCGCAAAAAACATACGCTACACTCACTTTAGCTTGGCATTAACAACGCCTTGTTGATTGACAACTCACATCGAATAAATGCTAGGCACCCATCAAGGATGAATACGCAAATGTTAATCATCAATGCTAGTTATCAACGTTTAATAATCACTGCCCCAATCAACCATCAGGGTCTGCTCGGCTAAATTCACCTCGCCAATGGTCTGTTTGTGCCAAGGAATCAATCGTTCTTCGCCGTCCACACTATCAGCAGTCGACTCGACTACCATAATGGCATGGGCTCCTGTTTCAAACAGCTCTTTTACACGTCCTAAAATGACATTTTCTGACTGGCTAATCACCGTCAAACCAATCAAATCTGACCAATAATATTCGTCTTCTGCAAGCTCAGACAGATTGTTTTTTTCTGCCCAAAGGCTCACGCTAAACATGGTTTCTGCGATATTGCGGTCGGGTACTTCGTTAAGTTGTACCACGTAGCCTTTACCTTGTTGTCGCCAGTTTTTTACCGTTAAGGTCTTTTGACCCATGGCAGTATTGATGACCCAAGGCTGCATATCAAATATCGCTTCACGGTCTTCAGTAAAGCTAAATACCCATAGCCAGCCATGAATGCCATAAGGCTTTTTTAGCTCGCCGATTTTAAACAGCGATGCGTTAGCCTCATTGGTATGCAAGTCTGTCGGTTGTTTTGCCATATTAAAGTCCGCTCTACTTAATTTTTATAAAAAATTAAGCAGTTGCTTGTGCTTTGCTAGCTGCTTTAAATAAAGCGGCAACACGATCAGAAGGTTGTGCGCCTTTGTTGATCCATGCTTGGTAAGCGTCAGCGTTGATGCGTAGTGGCACTTCTTGACCTTGCGCTAGTGGGTTAAAGAACCCGATGTTTTCGATGTAACGACCGTCACGGGCATTGCGTGAGTCGGTTACCACGATTTGATAAAATGGGCGTTTTTTCGCACCACCGCGTTGTAAACGGATAACTACCATAATGTTCTCTCTGTGAATGCAATCAATTGAATCTAGTTCAGTGGTTAGAGCCTAAAAGACCCAAACAATTGAAAAACGGCATAAATACAGTTTTAGCAAAGTTTAGGTACACCAAAAAGGGCAATAGTTTAGCATATTTTTATCAAAATCAATAGCTTTTTGGGGTAAATTTTGACTTTTTATATTTAGTGCAAGTTTAATCACATTGAAGCGATGCCATCACCCGCCAGTCCATAAATCCAATCCATAAAAAAGGCGCTTATTTGCGCCTTTTATGATTGAATAGCCAATTATCGTATTATCAAATCATGGTTTCAATCAGCACATACACCCCTGCCCCGACCAGATAGCCAATCAGTGCAAGCCAAGTGATTTTTTTCATGTACCACATAAACGGGATTTTCTCCATACCCATCGCCGCCACGCCCGCGGCCGAGCCGATAATCAAACAGCTACCGCCTGTCCCCGCACAATAAGCCAAAAACTCCCAAAACATGCCATCTTGACGAAATAGCTCAAGGCGCACTGCTTCAGCTGTCGCCGCTTGCGCGATACTGGCATCGGTGGTCAGCGGATACATATTCATTGCCCCTGCTACCAGAGGCACGTTGTCCACGATTGAGGATAACAAACCAATCATGACATTGATGAGATACACATTGCCAAAAGTGGCATCCAGCCATTTTGCTACGTCACCGAGTATGCCCGCAGTGGCAAGCGCTGCCACCGCCAATAAAATACCGAGGAAAAATAAAATACTGGGAATATCAATACGGCTTAGCACGCCTTCAACCCCGATACGCTCACGAATATAATGATCTTGGTGACGGTGCATGATTTCAGTGACCATCCACAGTACTGCCAAGCCAAACAACACGCCCACATAAGGGGGCAAATGGGTAAGGGTTTTAAAAATTGGCACAAATGCCAATGCACCCAAACCTAGCAGTAACACTGTCATGCGCGTTTTTTGACTGATGCTGTCTTGGGCGTTTGATTTGATGGTAGCACGTAAGCTTTCAATACGCTGCTCTATAGGCATGCTAGCCAATTCACTGTCAGATTCTTGTCCGCTTGGCAGTACAGGCGCGTTCACGGTTTGACCTTTGAGTCGCATCATCACCAAACCCATTGGGATTAATGTACATACAATACTTGGGATAAACACATTTGCCATAATGCCCGTTGCGGTAATCTGCCCACCAATCCATAGCATGGTGGTGGTGACATCACCCACAGGTGACCAAGCGCCACCTGCATTGGCCGCAATCACAATAAGACCGGCAAAATACCATCGCATTTTTTGGTCATCGATGATTTTTGATACCAGTGATACCATCACAATGGTGGTGGTTAAGTTATCGAGTAACGATGAGAGAAAAAAGGTGATAATCGTAATAATCGCGAGTAGTTTACTGGCATTTTTGGTATGGATTTTATCGGTAATCACTCGAAAGCCATCATGCGCATCAATCAGCTCAACAATCGCCATCGCGCCCATCAAGAAGAACAAAATCTCGGCGATTTCTGCCAAATGCTCACGTAACTGCTCGCCGACAAAATGCAAGGAATCTTGATGATTGGCAAGACTGGCGGTCACCGAATGGTTGGCAACAAGCGTATCGATACCAAAGGTCAGCAGTACCCATAACGCAATCGCAGTCAGTAGCGCGCTGGCAGCTTTGTTGACATGGATGTTATGCTCAAAGGCAATCGCCATATACCCTAATATAAAAATCCCTGCTATCACCACGTATAACATTATCGCTACCCCTGTTATGCTAATACCCACATGCAAAATATCTTAACCTTAGTTGGCATTATACGGTAAAATTATCGCCAAATTCTAGCGACACGCATTTTGACCAACCTTGCTCAATTTGCGCCAACCGACAACAGGACAACCCCATGACGACGTTATCAACTACGCCAACTTTAATTATCCCTGCCATTGACCTCAAAGACGGCAAATGTGTCCGCCTAAAACAAGGGCGTATGGAAGACGATACCGTATTTAGTGACGACCCTGTCGCAATGGCAAGTCGCTGGGTAAAAGAAGGCGCTCGACGCCTGCATTTGGTGGATTTAAATGGTGCTTTCGATGGCGTGCCTGTGCATAAAGACGTTGTCACCGCGATTGCTAAAGCCTACCCAAATTTACCCATTCAACTCGGTGGCGGTATCCGTAGCCTTGACACCATCCGTCATTATTTAGAAGCGGGTTTGACCTATATCATTATCGGTACCAAAGCAGTCGAACAACCTGAATTTGTTGAACAAGCGTGTCAAGAATTTGCCGGTCATATCATTGTGGGTATTGATGCCAAAGATGGTATGGTAGCGACGCATGGCTGGGCAAATGTGACTGATGTCAAAGCGGTGGATTTGGCAAAACGCTTTGCCGATGCAGGCGTATCTTCTATCGTCTATACTGATATTGCGCGTGATGGCATGATGCAAGGCGTCAATGTCGAGCAAACGGTTAACTTGGCAAAAGAAGGCGGTATTCCGGTGATTGCCTCAGGTGGGGTGACGGACTTACAAGACATCGAAAATCTAAAACCCTACAGTGATTATCTTGAAGGTATTATTACAGGGCGTGCCATTTATGAAGGTACCCTCGATATTGCTGCGGCGCAGGCGCTTCTCGATAGCTAGCAGGCGCTACTCAATAGCTAAATGCTATTTAATTCGCTATATGACGGAAGGTCAGATTAATTCTACCTTCCGTTACTTTTTTGGTCTTAGGCAGGCTGTGTAACCAATGGCGCTGGGTTTGTCCACGCATGACAATTAGCTGTCCATTTTGCAAAGGAATCTCGACTTTTTCCTTGGTGATACGGTGCTTGAATACAAATTTACGCGTTGCCCCTAATGAGACAGACGCGATAATGGGTTCATTACCCAGTTCGCTTTCATTATCGGCATGGTAGCCCATACCATCATCGCCTGTGGGGTAATAATTAAACAAACAGGCGTTAAAATTTGCGCTCATCTGTTGCTCAGCCAGTAGCAATTCTATGTGCTGTTTTAATGCCAAAACATCCGCGGTCCAAGGCGTTGCCGTCTTGCGTTGTCCAGAATAGTGATAATCGTTTTCACTCATCCACACGATTTGGCGATGGGTGACATGGGTTTTGCCAAAAATTGTGACAACGTCATGCTGCCAAGGTAACTGCGTTAAAAAATGCCGATAAAGCGCATTGGGCTCATAAGCGGGGCTGTCAAAAACCTGCCCAAAATCATTGACAATGCCATCGTAGGGCAACAAATTCTCGTTGGGATTGGCGGCAAATAAACTCATGTTAGCTTGTCAACTTCAGCTTTTGAAAAATGAGCTTGGCGCATAATTCTGGTGCTTCAAGTGGCAGTAAATGTCCATAGTCATTGAGCACCGTCATTTGCTCCTTGGGCACGAATGTATCCCACATTTGACGCACTTGTTGACTGATAAACATCGACGGCTTACCGATAATTAACTGCACAGGCACTTTGTTGTCGGCAAGAAGCTGTTGTAACGGTTTCATAATCAGCGGTGTGCCACAATAATTGGCGAGTTCTTGCTTGGGTGAAAAACGTAGCGTGAGTTCCGCCTGCTCACCTGCCTCTAAACTATTTTTGGCATAGGTTAAAAGGTGTTCATCACTGATACGTTTGTACGCTTTATGACGGCGAAGAAACTGATAATACGCATCCACACTGGGCCAGTCGGCTTGTTTAACTTGGGTGCTTTTAAAGGGTTCTCGAGTCATTTTTACCATGCGTGGCACTAGGCTGTAAAGCTTGCCTTGCTGGTTGGTAAAGGTGACAGGCTCAAGCAAATAAAGCGCGCTAAACAAGTCTGGGCGTTTGGCAGCTGCCATGGTGGTGGCAGTTGCCCCTTGCGAATGTCCGATACCGATGACGGGCTTGCCGTCTCGCTCTGCTAGGGTGGCTTGCAAGAACTCAATCAAGATATCGGCATCTTGTTCCCGCGTCAGCGCGTTTTCGGTCGGTTTATCGTACCATTCACCCCGCATGGTTAGCGCGGTGATGTTAAGATGTTGCGCTAAGTCGCTCAAGAGTGGCTCATAGACGCCTAATGCAAAACCGTTACCGCCGTAAAAATGGGCATTCTGGCTGGCAGTGGGGTTTTTGATGTTATAGTATTTGGCGTTTTTGCCGTTTAGATTGATGCGTTGTTCTTCCATGCCAATTGTCCTAATTAATCACTTAGTCACTTGATTATAAGACCCAGTGAAAAGTTATGGCCACCCCTTTTGTGACTTGGCATTCACCCTTGCCATTGGGCTATATCAAATCTAACGTAAGTTAGCCGTACCTTTATTTAATCATCTTCCCCAAGAAAACCACCACTTTGTCTTGCCCACAATTTGGCATACACTCCATTTTGAGCTAAAAGCTGGGCATGGCTACCTTGCTCGACAATTTGTCCTCTATCCATCACCACCAATCTATCCATCGACGCAATTGTCGATAATCGGTGGGCAATCGCAATCACGGTCTTGCCTGCCATCATATCGTTAAGACTGTCAGTGATGGCGTATTCCACTTCGCTATCGAGTGCTGAGGTCGCTTCATCCAGCAGCAAAATCGGGGCATTTTTGAGCATCACTCGAGCGATGGCAATGCGCTGGCGTTGTCCGCCCGAGAGCTTGACCCCTCGTTCACCGACTTGGGTATCCAAGCCGACATTGCCTTTTGCGTCGCTTAGATGTTGGATAAACTCCCATGCATGCGCTTGTTTGGCGGCGCTGATGATTTGCTCATCGGTGGCATCTGGGCGACCATAGGCAATATTTTCTCGCACGGTGCGGTGTAGTAATGAGGTATCTTGAGTGACCATGCCAATTTGTTGGCGTAAGCTCTCTTGGGTGACATCGCTAATGTTTTGATTATCAATCAAAATCGCGCCCCCATCGACATCATAAAAACGCAGTAGCAAATTCACCAAGGTTGATTTACCTGCCCCAGAGCGCCCCACTAGACCAATTTTTTCACCTGCCTTAATTTCAAGGTTAAAATCATCGAGTAGTTTTTGCTTGGCATCAGTGTCATTGGTTTTATTGCCACTGCGACCATAATTAAAATCGACATGGCTAAATTTGATTTCGCCTTGCGTGATGAGTAAATCCCTAGCATTCGGCTTATCTACCACGGTATGCGGTTTTGACAAGGTTTTCATGCCGTCCTGCACGGTACCGATATTCTCAAACAATGCCGCCGTTTGCCACATTATCCAATGGGTCAAGCCGTTAAGACGCATCGCCATCGCAGTCGCTGCCGCAATCGCCCCCACGCTTAGGCCATTGTAATACCACAGGTACAAACCGAGCGCTACCGTAGTACCGACCAATACCACATTAATCAAATGATTGACCAGCTCAAGGCGGGACACCCAGCGCATTTGGTCATGCACCGTATCCAAAAACTGGCTCATCGCATCTTTGGCATAAGTTAGCTCACGGCGAGAGTGGCTAAATAATTTTACCGTCGTGATATTGGCATACGCATCCGTAATCCGCCCTGTCATCAAGGCACGGGCATCGGCTTGGCGACTGGCAGAGTTTTTAAGCTTGGGGATAAAATACGCCACAGTGGCAAAGAACATCACCATCCATAACAGAAATGGGATGAGTAACCAACCATCAAGGTGAAATAAAATAATGCCACTACTGACAAAATACACCAATACATACACCAGCATATCGGCAATGGTCATAATGGTATCGCGCACCGCAAGCGCGGTTTGCATCACCTTGGCAGACACCCGACCGGAAAACTCGTCTTGATAAAACTGCATGGATTGACCGAGCATTTGACGGTGAAAACGCCAGCGCATCTGCATCGGGAACACGCCTTGCAGGGTCTGAAAATGAATCAGCGAACTTAAGCCCACCAAAATCGGGCTGACCACCAACACAGCCGCCATCATTAGCAAACTATCGCCTTTTTCTGCCCACAGATTAGCGGGCGTATAAGCGCCCAGCCAGTTGACGATATCGCCAATCCACTTATAAAGTAGCGACTCATACACACCTATCAAGCCCGTCAAGAACATGAAGGCAAAAATCCAACCGCGCAGACCCTTGGTACACGCCCACAGAAACTTCAAAAAATTATCCGTCGGTAGGTTGTAATTGTCTTCTGGATAGACTTCCAGACGATTTTCAAAAAAACGAAATAAACCCATAATTGATTATCAGTAGTTTAAAATTATCTGTATTATTTTAGCAGATATTGAGGATTGATAGCAGCGTTGCTGACGGCTAGCTACAATCCTTTACATACAAGTAAACAATTTTCAACTTAATCCCTAAGGGGTAGTTATCAAAACTTTTTTGTCGCCATAAAAAAGCCATTATCCTAGAATAATGGCTTTTTTTGAGGCTTTTTTTGAAGCTTAGCCAACCGCTATGATATTGGGTAAAAATGGTAAAATCATAAGCTATGCAAATGACATTCTTATGAAGCCTTGTAAAGCTTGCGCGATAGATTGATGATAAGGCAAATTTACTGCGGTTAATTCGCCTTTTTATCCACTAATCAAACCGATAGATATCCATACCCAGATTGTAGTGAGCAAAGCTTTCATGCACTACCGACATCACATCCCCTGCGCCCCGCGCAAAAAATACAGGCAGTAAATGCTCGGGCGTTGGGTGATTGTGGCGCGCCAAACTATGCGCCTGCCAATCAAACATTGTTTTGTCATTGGCTTTTAGCTGATCTATTATCCAGTATTTAAAGGTTTTGGCTTGCGGCTCAATCTGTTGGCTGTTAAAACGCACATTGTATAAGTTATGGGTAATACTGCCCGATGCCACAATCAACACCCCTTGTTGTCGTAGCGGCGCAAACAACTGCCCAAGCTGATACAACTGACTGGGGCTAAACCCGTGTGGCAATGACACCTGCACGATTGGCACATCGGCATTGGGGTACATGTGTAGCAGCGGTGTCCAGACACCATGATCAAATGGTTGATTATCGACCACTTTAACCGCCACTTGCATTTGCGCTAGCTGCTTGGCGATACTTTGCGCAGCCGCCGGATGACCGGCTGCGGGGTACTGGATTTCAAATAGTGCTTTAGGAAAACCCCCAAAATCATGCAAGGTGCTGGGGGCTGGATTGGTATTGATCAGCCACTCGCCACTTTCCCAGTGCGCCGACATGATGAGGATAAGCTTTGGCTTTGGTAAAGCTGCGCCGAGCTGATGCAGCGCCTGAGTAAACGGCGTATCTTCGATCGCAATCGTCGGTGCCCCATGCGAGATAAATAAACTCGGCAGCGTTGGCTCGTCAATGCTTGCGCCGAATACATCAGTTAATGTTAAACCCTTCATGGCGACCTCCTATTGTTATCACCTAAAACTTTTATCACCTAAAATTTTATTAACTAGGCACTGACAGTTTGTCCACGATTATCAATCGAGAAAGCACCCGCGCCTGCGACAGATAAGTATAAGAAATCAAAACTATACAACACAGCGGCTTCCCCTTGGTTGAGCAGTGGCAACCAAAAATTATCAATGCCCGCGTGCATCATAAAGTATGCCACCGCCATTTGACCTGACAGAATAAAAGCGACAGGACGCGTGAACCAGCCCAAAATCAATAACACACCGCCGACCAATTCTAACACGCCTGCTAAGCCCATCAGCGAAAACAATTGCAAACCATCAAACATCGCCACATGCGGCACCCCAAATAATTTTGCCATGCCATGTAGCATAAAGGTGTAGCCCAGTACGATGCGAAGCAAGCCAAGTACATAAGGTTGGTATCGAGAAACATTGTTCATTGTTGTGTCCTATTATTCTAAAATTACGGTCATGAATATATGTGATGGCGCCATTATATTGATATCTTATTAAGAGAAAAACACATAAAATATTGATATATTATTTCTTATTAGTTGATAATTGAAATGACGCATTCAAGCGTTAATTCACTTGAAGCATTAACTGAATTAAGGATACACATGGATACGCTCAAAAGCTTGCAAGTATTTCGCACCATCGTAGAAAAAGGCAGTTTTACCAAAGCCGCTGACGCACTCGATATGTCCCTTGCCATGACTAGCAAACACTTACAACACCTTGAAGCCTATGTGCAAGCCAAGCTATTACATCGCAACAACCGTAATTTGAGCCTCACTGAAGTCGGTCAACAATACTACGCTGAAGCGGTACACGCCCTAGATATTTTGCAGCAGGCAAAAACCAAGGCACACGATGGCAGTGTATTGCCGGAAGGAAAACTGCGAATCATTGCACCGGTATGGTTTGCCACGCCCTATTTTGTCAATCTGCTTGCCAAATTCCAGCAAGATTATCCCAAAATTGAGCTAACGGTTGATTTGGAAAATCGCTTCACCGATTTGATTGCTGAGGGCTATGACCTAGCCCTGCGAGTAGTCAATACGCCACAAGATAATTTAATTGTCAAACCGCTGGGCAAAATAGATTTTTATTATGTCGCAAGTCCGCGTTTTGTTGCACAGCACGAGCCGCCTACGTCTGCAGACGAGCTCAGTGACCTGCCCGGGATTTTACCCAACTATACGCACATGGCAACCACCCTCAAACCCTATAACAGCAGTAATAACACTGTGATGATGGCACAGATGGCGCTGACAGGCATGGGCGCTGCAATATTGCCCGAATGGCTGATTGAGGATGAGATTGCGCAAGGACGACTGGTCAAATTGTTTGAGCAGCCATTTAGCAGCGTAGCGATTTATGCGGTGTATATGAATCGAGCATTTTTAAATTTAAAAATACGCTTATTAATTGATTTTTTGGGGGAGAACTTAATACAAAACGATTAGCCTGTTAACTGTTTCTATCCTTTAGGTCATGAGCTTTAGCGTCGAGTAATCAATGAAGCGGGCATCCGACTAGTTCATGTTGTTTGAATTGTACAAGTTGGGTATTGACTATTGCTATTAGTATGCGCATTATCTGATGATGTATTGCAACAATTTTTAATAAAAAAATTTTTCATATAACAACAATTTAGTAGAAAAATATTTGTTTAATTTTTCACCAAAATATTTCTCTTGCATCAATTTGGTTCATGTCATGATTTTTATGCGCCTATGGCATAGATTTTTTGTTTTACACTGCACCAACTTCAATAATTCGACTAATTTTGGTGCAAATTTGAGCGATTTTTAAGCTATTTTTCAACTATTTAACTGCCTTTCGCTTTGTTTTTTTTGGCATGAAATTTGATGAATTATTTAATAAGTTATTTATGGAATAATCTGTCAAGAAAATGTGTGCCATCGTGAGGCAAAAACTATGTCATCTTTCGTCATGAATAAGGAGCCAATAATGCCAATTGCCAAAGCATTTGATGAACTGCAACTCGCCGATGGGCAATATAGACATTCGGCACAACAGGTTGGTGCTTGGCTTCAAGAGATGAATTCAGACACGTTAATTAGTTTGAATAACCAAGCATCGGATATTTTTTATCGCCGCGGCGTGACCTTCACTGTGTATAGCGATGCCAGCAACATTGAGCGCATGATACCCTTTGATATCATCCCTCGCATCATTGACATCCAAGAATGGCAAGTGATGGAACAAGGCTGCCAACAACGTATCCGCGCGCTCAATCAATTTATCCATGATATTTATCACGAACAGACGATTGTCAAAGAAGGCATTGTGCCAAGCGAGTTTGTGTTTAAAAACAGTGGCTACGAGCCGTGGATGCTGGGTATCAACTTGGATAAACCCGTCTATGCCCATATTAGTGGCATTGATTTGATTCGCGACCAGCACGGACAATATTGTGTGCTTGAGGACAATTTACGCACCCCTTCTGGCGTCTCTTATATGCTCGAGAGCCGCAATGTGTCGCAAACCCTACTGAGCAAACTCTACCAATCTCAGTCGGTGTTGCCGGTGGCGGATTATCCAAAACGGTTAAAGGCGTGTCTATCAAGCACCACCAACAAATACGACCCACAAATCGTGGTACTCACCCCAGGGCGTTTTAACAGTGCCTATTATGAACATGCGTTTTTGGCACGTGAGATGAATGTGCCCTTGGTGCATGGCTATGATTTGATTGTAGAAAACAACCATGTCTACATCCAAGGGGTACGCGGCAAGGTACAAGTCGATGTGATTTATCGCCGTATTGACGACCCGTTTTTGGATCCGTTGGCGTTTTTACCCGATTCAATCTTGGGGGTGTCAGGGCTGATGAGTGCGTATCGTGCAGGCAATGTGGTGATAACCAACGCCCCAGGCACAGGGATTGCTGACGATAAAAGCCTTTATCCGTTTGTACCCAAAATAATTGAGTATTATTTGGGTGAAAAACCGATTTTACCCAATGTGCAAACCTATCAATGCAGTGATGCCGATGAGTTGGCATATGTGCTCGACCATATGCCAGAGTTGGTGATTAAAGAAACGCAGGGCTCGGGAGGATATGGGATGCTGATAGGACCGACGTCAAGCAAAGAACAAATTGCCGCTTACCGCAAACGCTTACTAGACAACCCAGCAGGGTTTATCGCCCAGCCGACCATTAGCTTGTCCACCAACCCAACCGCGGTTGCCAGTGGCATCGCACCGCGCCATATTGATTTGCGTCCTTTTGTATTGTCACATGGCGATGGCACAGTGGATATTGTACCAGGCGGATTGACGCGGGTAGCAATGACCGAAGGCTCATTGGTGGTCAACTCATCCCAAGGCGGTGGGGTAAAAGACACTTGGGTGGTCGATACCGTCAATGGCAAACTCAGCGGCAAACAAGGCACCGCTCATTTGGGCGCCATTCAAACCAACCATGAACGAAAATCGCAATCATCGACTTTATTGGCGTATGAAAATATCAACCATAATCGCTTAATTTTACTGTTATCAACAGCGAGCTACTTAGTGTGGCTAGGTCGATACAGTGAGCGCTTACGCTACTATGAACAAATCATTACCCGGCTGTCAAATGACCAGTGTAGCCAAACAGACGTCGATGCAATCGTGCACAATCTTGGCTTGCCGATTTCAGCCGATGCCGATGCCTTGTATGACTACCTTGCCAACAAAAAGGTGCCTGAAACCATTGGCTTTATCGAGCAAAATGTCCAAGATGTCAAAGGCGTTATTGGCAAAGATACGGCTGAACTCTATAACCTCATCAAACGGTTAGCCAATACGGGAGCGTACCGCGCCGCCAGCCTACAGCTCTATGCCTGCAATGCGTCGATGCAACAAGAAAACCCGATTGTGGTCACATTTTGGCAACTCGGACAATGTTTTGAATCGCTGGACTGTCATATATTGATGAAAAAAGATTGCCGTGAGTGCGTGCAAAGACTTAAAGAGGTTGTTAATACCTTGCCAGAAAACACCCGCTGGCGTGAGCTGGATCGATTGGTCAATCAACTGTTAAAGTCTAATCAACCCAAAGACTTTCAGTCACTATCGGGCGCGTTTTCAAATATTTTACAGCAAGGTGTATAAGCCAAAACTATTAGATGACTATCATCATTTTGACAAAAATAAGCAGTTAGTGAGAGTACAATGAGACTTATAATCAGCCACCAAACCAATTATTTTTATGAACAACTTGCCTTACGCAGTGTGCAATACATCCGCATGACGCCGATGACCCTACCCCACCAAACCATTCATAACTGGCAAGTGATGCTGCCTAAGGTTGCACAAATGCAAACGGACGGCTTTGGCAACCAATGGCTCACCCTAAGCCGTCACGAACCGCACAACAACTTGCAAATTCAAGCCTTTGGGGAAGTAGAAATTAACGCTGATACCTTATTTATCCCTGACAATCAGCAAGTGCCGTATCAGATTTTTGCCGTACCCACCAAGCTGACCCAATGCTCCGAAGCCATGCGTGAATTTGCCCATGACGCGCTTGAGCAGTTTTTGCAAAGTGAGGACATTGATGCGCAGTTAGCTATCCTCAAATCATTGGCAAAAGACTTGCTCAATAAAATGCCCTATACCAAAAGCGTGACCCATGTCGGCACCACAGCAGAGCAAGCGTTTGCGATGGCGGCTGGGGTGTGCCAAGACCATACCCATGTATTTTTGGCGCTGCTACGGGATAAAGGCATTGCAGCGCGCTATGTATCGGGTTATATTTATGAAGCGACCCAAGCGCATATGGCAAGCCATGCATGGGCAGAGGTCTGGCTTGCGGGTAATTGGTACACCTTTGATATCTCTAACCAACATTTTACCCCCAACTCCCATGTCTACATCGCCTTTGGGCGTGACTATGCCGATGCGGCGCCAGTGCGCGGGGTGAGAACAGGGGGCGGTGACGAGCGACTGTATAGTCAAGTCATGGTATCTACAAGCCCCCAGTACATACCGCAGCTTAACGCGCAGTTTGCAGCGCAGCAGTAATTTGCCACTATTAATTCACCAATATTTGCTAAACCAGTATTTGCTAAAAAGGAACAACCATGACCTATTGTGTGGGCATCAGACTTAAAGACGGGATGATTTTCGCCAGTGATACTCGCACCAACGCGGGCGTCGACCAAGTATCGATGTTTCGCAAAATGTATCAATACGGCATTGAAGGCGAGCGGTTTTTGGTGCTACAAACCGCCGGCAACTTGGCGACGTCACAAGCGGTATTTACCAAATTAGATAACGCCATCAAACTTGCGCAAGAGCGTAATCTGCATACCGTCCCTACCCTGTATGATGCCGCGCAATTGGTGGGTGAGTGCCTGCGAGAGACCACCATCCATGCCCAAACCATCGCACAAGAAACGGATACTAAGTTTAGAAGCAGTTTTATTTTGGGTGGACAAATCAAAGGACAATCCCCCGAAATTTATTTTATCTACCCTGAAGGCAATTGCATCAGAGCAACAACCGATACGCCTTTTTTCCAGTTAGGTGAAAGTAAATACGGCAAACCTATTTTAGACCGTTCCATGAATTATGACGCATCACTCAAATCAGCGATGCGAGCCATTCTGATTTCTTTTGATTCAACCATCCGCTCCAACTTATCCGTCGGTATGCCCATTGATGTGTTGGTCTATCACAATGACAGCCTACAGATGCCACAAGGGTTTCGCATTGATGAAAACGATGAGTACTTTGCCAGCATACGCCAACACTGGTCAGATGGGCTAAGAAAAATTCTAAATGAACTTGAAGACTCACCGGTGAGCTATTGGCAATAGCAACTGTCATACAGTTAAAAATCAACCCACGTCAAACCATCTAGCAGGTTCTTCACTGTGTCATCCCCTGTCCATTTATATCGTGCTTTTGGTTATACCGCGCTTTTGGTTATACCATTTTTGGCATATACCGCTCTTGACATAATCCGTTCCCGTCTATATCGACCAGTCCTAGGCAATTGCTTTACTATAGTTCAATTGCCTTGCCATAGATAATGCAAATACCTTGGGTTTTTGCTAGGCGGTTATTTTGGTGGGTATGGTATGATGTGATTTTTTATAATTGTTTGGTTTTTATGCTATGCAGCTAACTGATTTGGCACCTTGGGGTGAATCACTCAGAATCGCCGTAGAAGTCATTGGCACCATTGCTTTTGCCTTGTCAGGTATCTTGGCAGGCGTGCGCAAACGTATGGATATGTTTGGGGTAGCGGTGCTGGGATTTTTATCGGCGTATGGGGGTGGCACGCTGCGTGATATTTTGCTAGAGCGGCGGCCGTTTTTTTGGGTGTCCCAAGAGCTGATGTTATGGCTGGTGTTTGCGCTTTGTATTGTGGTGATGCTAGTCAATAGCCGCCGTCCGTTTCGTATCACCCCTGCGGCGATTCAATTGGCAGATGCGTTAGGGTTAGGCTTGTTTGTCGCCTCTGGGGTACAAGCGTCACTGGCAAGCGGTATGCCGATGGCGGTGTCAGTCATCATGGGGATTATTACTGGGGTATTTGGCGGGGTGATGCGTGATATTGCCTGTGGTGAGATGCCCACCGCGTTTTTTGACCATCGTCCGTATGCTATGTGTGCGTTGGTTGGCGGCTGGGTGTATGCGATTTTGGCGGTTTACAGCTCGCTTGCCGCTTGGGTGATTATGTTCATCAGTACCGTCACCACCACAGGGCTGCGTATTGCCGCGCTGGCGTTTAATTATCATTTACCCGGTTGGAAAAAAAGCGCCTCTTAGCTAACGAATTAGGTAGTCAACACATTTAGCCATCACTTTTGGTAGTTATCAAATTTGGCTTGGCTGTGCCAATCCGTTAATAAATATAAGGCTTTATCAAGCGGCTAAATCAAGCAAATAATACCGATGCTCGCATTTGATGACGTCAAGCTGGTAAGTCAGATAGGCATGATGGTCGGTTGGGGTTGGGATGTCAAGTGCTGCAGCCGCAAGATAATGATACAGCAAAATCTCGTTATATCATTATCTAAGCTTAGCGTATGCGGTTTTGGACAATAGTCGGTGTCGGTATCTAGATAGCTTACTTTTGCCAGATTGAAATAAATACTGCTTACACCAATCGCTCGACTGCTTTTTTCTTCCAAACAAATTGGTAGTACAAGCCTTGTAACACGCTCATCACTATAAAGTTTGCCACATACGCCCACCAAATGCCTTGCAGTCCAAAATGACGACTGAGTAAAATCGCACTGGGAATCTCTACCAATAAGATACTGCCGATACTGATAAACATAGGCTGCCACACCATCCCAGTCGCGCGCATCATGCCACTAAAAATCATGCCACTGCTAAAAAAAAGCAAACTCCATAACACAATGTGCAATAACTGTTGCGCTAGTATAATCACGCCTTCCACCGTGATAAACATCGCCATCAAATAACGGGAAAAAAGATACGCCAGAACAATCAATCCACCCGTAATAATGAGATTGGTCATCATGGCAGTGCGAGTGACGCAGTTTAAGGCGCTCGCCTTACCTGCGCCAATCGCTTGCGAGGCATAAATTGATGCCGCTATCGCAATCGATATGGCAGGAAATTGCACATAGCTCAACACTTGGTTGACTGCGCCATAAGCCGCGGTGGCATTGGTACCAAAGCCATTGACCAGTCCAATAATCACCAAGCAAGATATCGCGCCCGTGACCATCTGAAACGCAGTAGGTAACCCCAACCGAATTACTTTACGCGCGATGTCGGGTTGGATGCGTATATATTTGAGCAATTGAGTATCAATTTGTAAGGGGTGATTTTTGGCACGGGTATAAAAAAATAAAAACAGCAATACCAACAACTGTGACAATAAAGTCGCAATCGCAGGGGCTTGGATATCTAGCTTGGGTAACCCGAACCAACCTTGAATGAGCGCAGGCGTCACCACAATCCCAATCACAATGGAAATACCCACGGCAAACAGGGGCGTCACCGAATCGCCAACCCCGCGCAATAACGAAGTATAAGCGATAAATAAAAACAGTAGCGGACTTCCTGCCAACATCAACTTGGCATAACGGTTTGCCAAGCCTTGAATCTCAGCAGGGACGCCCATCTGTACAATGATAAACTGACTGAGCAAGCTACCTGCAATCGCAATCATCACCCCTAACATCAAAATAATTGCAAAGCTATTGCCGGTAATTCGTTTGACCAAATCCAACTCTTTGGCACCCCAAGCCTGCCCTACCAAAATCGATGAGCCTGAAGCGATACCGATGATAAATGCCATCAAAAAAAACAGCACTGGCGCAAACACCGATACGGCGGCAATCGCCTGTACCCCTAGCATCTGCCCAACAAAAATGGTATTAATCGTCCCTGACAGCGATTGCAAGATGTTGGTCAGCAGTAAAGGCAACAAGAAAAACAAAAACGGTCGCCATAGCGTGCCGACCGAACTAAAATCTGGAAGTTGTTGTGTTTTTTTCATACCGTCAAATTTGCTTAATGATAATTGCTTCTTAATGATAAATGCTTAATGATGATAATGATAACGATGGCTATTTTAATTATTTTTTTGCTACCTACCCGCTAGGTAAATTTATACAGTGCTAGATAGCAACCCAAAGCGTATCGAAAGGCCAAAAAATCTACCGACGCTGGCAAAATTTCGTTCATAGTAAACGATTGCTCAACAACATATCGCAATAAAATGTTAACTATCTTTCGTTATCACCCGTCATTTTACCGCTTACTTTAACAAAGATAACAAACGACACATATTCTCAAACTTCTATGGTCGATAACTCTGTTAAACTTTACCCTGTGCCTTGGTGCATATGTGCTTTGATGCATAAGTGGCGATAACCAGCCGCTTTGATAATGACAGAATCAAAAAAATTCACTAAAAAAGAGAACAATAATGACAACCGACAACCAAACCGATACCCAGCAATTTCGCAGCGAAAAAGACACCATGGGCGCTGTCAACGTCCCTATAGATGCCTACTGGGGCGCGCAAACCGAGCGTAGCCGCAATAACTTTAAAATCGGTGGCGAAACCTTGCCACAGCCGCTGATTGAAGCCATGGCACTGGTCAAAAAAGCCGCCGCCATCACCAATGCCAAATTAGGGCGTATTAGTGATGACAAACGTGACCTTATCGTGCAGGCCGCCGATGAAATCATCAACGGGGCACTGCGTGACCAATTTCCTTTGGTGGTTTGGCAGACAGGCTCTGGCACCCAGTCAAACATGAATATGAATGAAGTGATTGCCAACCGCGCCAATGAACTTGCCGGTCAAGGCAAAGGTCGTTATCAGCCAATTCATCCCAATGACGATGTCAACCATGCCCAGTCTACCAATGACAGCTTTCCCACCGCGATTCGGGTAGCGGCGGCGCGTCAGATTGTCTATCTGCTTATCCCGGCGGTGCAAAAACTGCGTGACACCTTAGCAAGCAAAGCTGAGCAGTTTGCTGGCATTGTAAAAATCGGACGTACCCATCTGCAAGACGCCACCCCTTTGACGCTAGGACAAGAGTTTAGCGGCTATGTCAGTCAGTTAGATCATGCGCTCATTCGTCTAGATGCCGCGCTACAAGGTCTGTATGAACTGCCTTTAGGCGGTACGGCAGTGGGTACCGGATTAAACGCTCACCCCGATTATGCCGAGCAGGTCGCGCAAACCCTAGCTGCGTTGACCGATGTGCCTTTTGTCACCGCGCCCAATAAATTTGAAGCGTTAGCGGCAAGAGATGCTGAAGTTTTTGCCTCAGGTGCCCTAAAAACCTTGGCAGCGAGCCTCAATAAAATTGCCAATGATGTGCGCTGGCTGGCTTCAGGTCCTAGATGTGGGATTGGTGAGCTTAAAATCCCTGAAAATGAGCCAGGCTCATCCATCATGCCAGGTAAAGTCAATCCAACCCAGTCTGAAGCCATGACGATGGTCGTGGCGCAAGTAATGGGTAACGATGTCACCATCAATATGGCGGGGGCATCGGGCAATTTTGAACTCAATGTGTTTATGCCAGTCATTGGCTACAACCTACTGCAATCGATTCGCTTACTGGCCGATACTTGTGACAGCTTCAATGACCATTGCGCGGTAGGCATCGAGCCTGTGACAGAAAAAATTGATTATTTCCTACATAACTCGTTGATGTTAGTCACCGCGCTCAATCGCCATGTCGGCTATGAAAATGCAGCAAAAATTGCCAAAACTGCTTATAAAGAAAATAAAACCTTAAAACAAGTTGCCGTTGAGTTAGGTTTATTGACTGACGCCCAATTTGATGAGTGGGTCAAACCTGAAGCCATGACGAGTCCAAAGTGATTAGTCCAAAGTAATGTGAAAATTCAAAAATGATTAGTCCAAAGTAATGTGAAGGTTAATGCAGCGTAATCGCACTCTTTAATCAATCAATTTTTATCAGCAGCTTTTTAGCCAGATGACAGTCATCTGGCTAAAAGCTAATTCACGCAAGCTTTTGCTATTTACTAAATTGCCACTAGCTCCCTGATGCCTTTTTCTGGCATATCACCGCCCATGCCTTGGGCGATGACTTGCCCCCGTGCCATAACCGTATAGTTGTCGGCAAGTTCTTCGGCAAAGTCATAAAACTGCTCGACCAAAATAATCGCCATATCACCTTGGTCAGCCAAGCGACGAATCACCCGTCCGATATCTTTGATAATCGATGGCTGAATCCCTTCAGTCGGCTCGTCCAAAATCAGCACCCGTGGCTCAGATGCCAGCGCTCTGGCTATCGCTAGTTGTTGTTGTTGACCGCCTGACAAGTCACCGCCCCGACGTTGGCTCATTTCATCGAGCACAGGAAAAATCTCATACAAATGGCTCGGGACTTTTTTGGCTTTGCTGCCTTTAAACTTTGCCATGCCAATCAAGATATTTTCTTCTACGGTTAAGGTTGAAAAAATATCTCGCCCTTGTGGCACATACGCCATGCCTGCGCGCACGCGGTTTTCAGGCGACAATTTGCTGATGTCTTTGCCATCGAGCAAAATTTGACCCGATTTAATCGGTAAAACCCCCATCAGACACTTTAACAGTGTGGTTTTACCCACGCCATTGCGACCGAGTACCACAGAACACTCACCCACAGGCGCGGTCAAACTGACATCGCGCAGAATATGACTGCCGCCATAATATTGATTGATTGTGTTTACTTCTAACATCGCTATCCCCTATCGCCCTAGATATTTTTCGATGACATCGTCGTTGGCTTGTACTTCAGCAAGCGTGCCTTCTGCCAAAATTGCGCCTTGCGCCAATACCGTCACTTGCTCACTGATGGTGTCAATAAAGCTCATGTCATGTTCAACCACCACCAAGGTATGGTCTTTTTTGAGCTCCAAACATAGCTCGGCGGTGCGTTCAGTTTCGGCATCGGTCATGCCTGCCACTGGCTCATCGAGCAAAATCAGCTTGGGGCGCTGCATCAATAGCATCCCAATCTCCAGCCATTGTTTTTGCCCGTGCGACAACAATCCTGCAGGTTTATTGACAAACTCACCCAAGCGAATCGTTGCTAAAGTCTGGTCAAGGGCATTTTGGGCATCCGGGTTAAGCTTGCTAAACAGGCTTTTTTTGACTCGCTTGTCTTTGGGTGCGGCAAGCAGTAGGTTTTCCATGACGGTAAAATTTTCAAACACCGTGGGTTTTTGAAATTTTCGCCCAATGCCAGCTTCGGCAATTTGCTCGGTGGTCATGCTGGCAAGATTGTGGGTTTGTCCAAAATACACTGACCCTTCCGTGGGGCGAGTTTTACCGGTAATCACGTCCATCAGCGTGGTTTTACCCGCACCGTTAGGTCCGATAATACAACGCAGCTCGCCTTCTTTGATGTACAAAGATAAGTTGTTTAAGGCGCGAAATTTATCAAACCACACGCTGACATCTTCCATATATAGGGCAATGCCTTTGCTAAAATCCGCTTCTTGTGACTTTAGCCGTCCGTAGTTGCTCTCAGCAAAGTCATTGATATTATTATCGTTGGTATTCATAACAGACTCTTTGATGTGTTATTAATGGGGTGTTTATGGGGTATTAGTCATTGGGTATAATCAAACTAACTACTGGGTTGCAGGCGGTCAGCCTAACGTCCTTGCCGCCCCTGAAGCCCCTGCCGCCTAAGATTCTTTTTTTGTTTCTGCGTTTGTTTCAATGTTTGTTTGCATGGCTGTTTCCATATTTTTTACGCTTGGCTTGGTTGTTTTTTTGCCATGCGTGATGTTGTCCAATAGACCAATAATGCCTTTGGGTAAAAACAAGGTGACGACCACAAACAACCCGCCCAAAATCAATAGCCAAGCTTCGGGATATGCTACGGTAAAGTAAGTTTTCACCGCATTGACCACACCTGCGCCCAATATCGCCCCAATCAGCGTGCCGCGTCCCCCTGTGGCGACCCAGACCGCCATTTCAATCGAGTTGACAGGGTTCATCTCACTGGGATTGATAATGCCCACTTGTGGCACATACAACGCGCCAGCGATCCCTGCGATAATCGCCGATAACACCCACGCAGATAGCTTGTACCATAAGGTACGGTAGCCAAGGTATTGCAAACGGTTTTCGCTATCACGCACGGCGCCCAGTACGCGACCATACGGCTTGTGCATCAAATAACGTAGGCCAAGGTAGGCAAGCATCAACACCAATGCTGTGGCAAAACATAGCAAGGTGCGCGTCATGGGAGCAGCGATGTCCATGCCCAAGATAGTTTTAAACCCGGTAAAACCGTTGTTACCGCCAAACCCAGTTTCGTTACGGAAAAATAGAAGTGATGCGGCAAACACCATGGCTTGGGTGATAATCGAGAAATACACGTCTTTGATTTTTGAGCGAAAGGCAAAAAACCCAAATATAAAAGCCACCAATGCCGGCACCAGCACCACCAATATCGCCGCCCAAGCAAAGTTGTCTGTGCCTGCCCAAAACCAAGGCATTTTATCCCAGCTCAAAAACCGCATAAACTCGGGCAAGCTGTTGCCTGATGCTTGACGCATCAGATACATACCCATCGCATACCCGCCAAGGGCAAAGTACAAGCCATGTCCAAGGCTCAAAATACCCGCATAGCCCCATACCAAGTCTAGTGCCAAAGCAACCATCGCCAGACACATGATTTTGCCAATCAAAGTGACCCAATAAGCGGATAAATGCAGCGCCGAATCAGCAGGTAGCAAGTGCAACCAAGGCAACACCATCAACACCGCAAAACAGCCCATAATTGCCAAGCGACTCACTGGTTTATCTGCAAATAATTGTAAAATACGCATTTTTTAACTCTCCAATGATTACTCGACAAAGCGACCTTTAAGGGCAAACAGACCTTGTGGGCGTTTTTGGATAAATAGCACCACCAGTACCAACAAAATGATTTTGGCAATCACCGCACCCATGCCAATCTCAAGCACGGTGCCACTCACCCCTAGACCCAAGGCGGCCAGTACTGCCCCCCAAATTTGACCGACACCGCCGACCACCACCACCAAGAAAGCATCGATGATGTAGTTTTGCCCCAAATCAGGACCGACGTTGCCCACTTGCGCCAAAGCACAGCCTGCCAAACCTGCCAAGCCAGAGCCGAGCCCAAACGCCATCATATCGACACGCGCCGAGCGAATACCCACCGCACGCGCCATTTGTCGGTTTTGGGTCACAGCACGTACAAACAGACCAAAGCGGGTGTATTTGAGTAAAAACACCAGTAATAACAATACGATAATGGTAAAACCGATAATAGCAATACGGTTGTATGGCAGCATCAAGCTTGGGGTCAAAGCAACAGCACCGCTTAGCCATGAAATATTGGAGACTTCGACGTTTTGTGCCCCAAAAATCATGCGAACTAACTGCATCAGAATCAAACTCACCCCAAACGTGGCAAGCAAGGTTTCTAGCTGTCTGCCATATAGCGGACGTATCACTACCCGCTCAATAATCATGCCAATAACGGCGCTCACCAAAAACGCCAGCGGAATCGCGGCAAGCATGTACCAATCGACATAGCCTGCTAAATGGCTCTTAAAAAAACTTTGCACCACATAGGTGGTATAGGCACCAATCATAATGAGCTCACCATGCGCCATGTTAATGACACCCAATAGACCGTAAGTAATAGCAAGTCCCAACGCCGCCAACAACAAAATACTGGCGGTGCTCAAGCCAGAAAACACGTGTCCTGTCCACTCACTGGCTTTGATACGCGATTTGACTTTGTCTTGGGTTGTTTGTAAGGCTTGCTTGAGCTCAGGTGAATGGCTGGTTTGTTTTGCCATCCCTTCGATATCAGCTAACACATCGGGGCTGTTACTGGACGCCAAGGTTTTTAAGGCCGCAATCTGGGTCATCTCATCGCCCGATTGCAAATCCATACGCGCTTGCAGTTGCGCCAATGCTGCTTTTACCGTACTGTCTTTTTCATTGGCATAAATATCGGCAACGGTTTTTTTATCGAGTGTGGCGATATTGTCAGCTAGGATATCCACCGCTTTAAGACGCTCGCTGGCATCGTCGGATTTGAGTTTGGCTTTGGTTTGCCCTAAGGTCAACGCCGAACGCAGCGCGTTATTGAGTGTGACTTGGTTTAGGTCGCTTGGCCAATTGCTTACCAAGGTATGCGTAGGATAGCGGTAGAGTTGGTCGGTGTTTTCTAGGGTATAGACATTGCCGGCATCATCACGGTACAGCTCGTCTTTGTTAATCAGCTCGACCAGTTTGTCATAGGATTGGCTGGTGCCTGTCCAGTTGTTGAGCATGGCTTGACGCCCCGCAAAATCGGCGGCTACAAATTTTTGAATATCATCGCCTGCGCTGGCTATGGTGCTTGTGGTTACGTTGTTTGTGGCTGCTGTGGTTACTGTACTGGTTATCGTAGTGGCCGAAGCGGTACTTGCCTGTGCATTACTCACGCTTGGCAACGCAATGCCCACCGTGGTCGCTAGCGACATGCCGAGCACAATTTTTTTACTTTTTTGCAAAAACTGCCCGAGAGAATGATTACCATTGAGCATGATGGTCGCTCCTTAGTTTGTCTGATTAGTCTTTATGATTAGTCCATCTGTTTGGTGGTGTGACGGATCAATGTTTAAATCAATAAAAGGTGAAATCGTAAAATTTTGGCAAAAAAATAAGCCATACCAGCTGGGGTATTGATGCGCGGTATGGCTGTCACAACATCGATTGTTAACTTCATTCAAGCTTATTTTGGAATACTTATTTTGGGATATAAGGACTCCAAGGTTCAGCTTTAATGGCATCTTTGGTTTTGTAAACCACATCAAACTGACCATCGGCACGGATTTGCCCAATCATCACAGGTTTGTGTAAGTGGTGATTTTCGGCATCCATGGTTAGCGTGTAGCCCGATGGCGCGGCAAAACTTTGACCTGCCATGGCAGCACGGACTTTATCCACGTCGGTGGAACCCGCTTTTTCAACCGCTTGTTTCCACATATTGATACCCACATAGGTGGCTTCCATTGGGTCATTGGTCACGACTTTATCGGCATTTGGCAGTTTGTGGTCAATGGCGTATTTTTTATAAGCATTCACAAACTTGATGTTTACAGGGTTTTTGACCGATTCAAAGTAGTTCCATGCTGCCAAGTGTCCGACTAATGGGGTGGTGTCGATACCGCGAAGTTCTTCTTCGCCCACAGAGAACGCCATCACAGGAATATCCGCCGCTTTGATGCCTTGGTTACCAAGCTCACGATAGAAGGGGACGTTTGAGTCACCATTGATGGTGGAGATAACCGCGGTCTTTTTACCCGCTGAGAATTTTTTGATATTACCCACGATGGTTTGGTAATTGTTAAAGCCAAATGGGGTATATTCTTCCATGATGTCGCTATCTGCCACGCCTTTAGACTTTAAGAACGCCCGTAAAATCTTATTGGTGGTACGAGGATACACATAGTCAGTACCCAATAGCACAAAGCGTTTGGCACCGCCACCTTCTGGTGACATCAAGTATTCAACCGCAGGAATGGCTTGTTGGTTGGGCGCGGCGCCCGTATAAAAGATGTTTTTGGACTGCTCTTGTCCTTCGTACTGCACAGGGTAGAACAATAAGCCGTTTAATTCTTCAACCACAGGCAACACGGATTTACGAGAAACCGATGTCCAGCAACCAAAGATAACCGCGACTTTGTCTTGTGTTAGTAGCTGGCGCGTTTTTTCGGCGAACAATGGCCAGTCTGAGGCAGGGTCGACAACCACAGGCTCAAGTTTTTTGCCCATCACCCCACCTTTGGCATTGATTTCATCAATCGCCATCAACGCGGTGTCTTTGAGCGATGTTTCAGAGATTGCCATAGTACCTGAGAGTGAATGTAATATACCCACTTTGATGGTATCACCATTGCTAGGGGCAGGCGCACTACCGGTGGCAGCAGTGGTTGACGTGCCACTGGCTGGTTTGGCATCACTTGATGATTGCGGTTTTGAACAACCTGTCAACATCATACTGCCCGTTACCGCTAGGGCAACCAAGGATCTGCCAAATGCACGACGGCTTAATTGAGGCTCAGTCGTGGTTAGCTCGGTGGTTTTTTTGTCTAACATGTGTCACTCCTAAAATAGATGGATTGCCGTTTTAAGGTAGAGCGTAACGGATAGGCTGTGGCTATCGGTTGCTGGTTGTCTTAACTGACTATAGTGACAATTCAATTAGTGTGCCAATCTGCCTGTTAAAAGCTATTTTTGAAAATTTTAGAAATTAAATCAAATAGTTGAATTACTAAATTTAAAAAAATTTATTTTAAACAATCGCCTATTGGCTAAATGCTGCTACTAGGTAAAAAATGGGCAAACTTTGGCAACCTTAGCGATTTCACCAATCTGATGAACTGGAATGGTTTTCTGCACTATTACCATTCATCTAGCATTCACCTAGCATTGATTGACGCCAAATTATGCTTTATCGCCAGTGTCTTTATGACATGACCCAATTTGTTGCATAAAAAAAGTGCAAGCCAGACAGCTTGCACTTTTTATCAAAGATTTTGTTAATCCCTAGTTAGCCAATACCAGTGCCATACCCAATGCCGCCATAATTGAAGGTAGCCAAGACAGCTTGGGATGCGCATGGGCTTGCGCTTTTACCCAATTCATCACCCCTGCACCCACAGCAAACAAGGCGGACATCGCGGTTATCATGCCTAAGCCAAAGCCTTGAATCACGCTACTGACTGGCATCTCCACGGCATGCGCCATCCCATGAAATAGCGTCAAACCAAATAAGCTAATCGCCATCATGAGCGAAAAGCTTTTTTGATTCGCTTGTGCTATCTTGGTGCGCTGCGCCAAAACTGCGACCGCTGTCAACACCACCGATAGCAAAATTGCACCTTCAATAATCGATGAGCCAATCGCCACATGAGATAGTTGCACCAAAGCAAAGCCTAACAGTAAGCTTGTCACCAATAAGCCCAAACCCAGTTTTTTGTGACGGGCAAACACCATGCCCATACCAACTGCAAGCACCACGTGGTCAAGACCTGAGATAGGATGCATGAGCCCTGCGGTGACGGCAGCCATTAAATCTACCGAGTTTGCACCTGCATGATGGTTTAAACCATGACCGACATGCGCCACTGCCACACTTGAAAGGCTAAAAAGCGCGGTTGCCAACGCCGTTTTTTGGGTTAAAGTTTTCATTATGTCTCCTTGATTTTATCGCATTTTTTACATATTTTCGCTTGAGCTTGGTAAATGTTGTACCGGCTGTGACGGAATCTCTAGCGCTCTTAGCATGCCCTGTTGTTGGATAAATTTGATAATGTCATCCAAACCGTCTTGAGTTTTCATGTTGCTAAACACAAATGGCTTATCGCCGCGCATTTTTTTGGCGTCTTTGTCCATAATCGACAAATCCGCGCCCACGAGTGGCGCAAGGTCGGTTTTATTGATAATCAGCAAATCTGATTTGGTAATCCCGGGACCACCTTTGCGGGGGATTTTATCGCCTGCACTCACATCAATCACATAAATGGTTAAATCCGACAACTCTGGGCTAAAGGTCGCCGCCAAGTTATCACCGCCCGACTCAATGATAATCAGCTCAAGACCGTCAAAGCGATTTTGCAAGGTGGCGACGGCATTAAGATTAATCGACGCATCTTCACGAATCGCCGTGTGCGGACAGCCGCCCGTTTCCACCCCAATAATCCGCTCAGCGGGCATGGCATCATGGCGGGTCAAAAACTCCGAATCTTCTTTGGTATAAATATCGTTGGTAATCACCGCCATGTTGTACACATCTTTGAGACGGCGACACAGACTCAAGGTCAAAGCGGTTTTGCCAGAGCCAACAGGCCCGCCAATGCCAAGACGTAACGGGGATAAGCGAGGTTGTTGGGTTGGGGTTTTTTGGGTAAAGCCAGTCATGGTATTTCCTTGTGAATGATATTAAATACTGAGGTTTTAGGAACGAAACAGACGACTATATTGTTGTTCATGATGACAGGATAATTCTGCCAACGACGGTACAGACGCTGATAGTTGCAAGTGGTTGATTAAAATCAGTAATGTTTGGGCATGCTGCTGTGCTTGTAAAAATTGTGGCGCAATGTCTTGTAGCTTAGTCATAACCGTTTGCCGATGATGGATGGTTGTCAATGCCGTTTTGACTTTGCTGGCTTGCGTTTGGCAAAGTTTGGCAATCGGTTCATCCATTGCTTGCCCCAATTGCCAAATAATACGTTGCCCCGCCATTTGTCCCAGCGGCAAGGTTTTGACAATCGCCAAGGTCAGATTTTCCATTTGAGCAAACGCATAGGTCGTCAGGCTATCTGCTATGGGCAGTTGCCAAAAATACGCCAAGCGAGCGAATAACGGTAAATAGCCTTGCGCTATCCAATCTTGTGGCATCGCAAGGTCGAGCACGCCATCGAGCCAAGCACAAAATGCCTGCGCCAATTGTTGACTTTCTAATAAAAACTCATGGCTATCACGGCTTGCCCCATAAAAATTGGCTAGACTATCCACCAAGCTGTGGTGATTTTTTTGCGCTGATAGCTGCATCATACTTGCCATCAGCGGCAGTTCAAAATTGAGTAAGACCTCTTGTTGATACGCCTGCAAAAACGCCAAACTACTGGCTTCATCATGGATAAAACCTTGCTCAATGGCAGACTCCACGCCTTGGGAATAGGTATAACTACCAATCGGCAAATTGCTCGACGCCAGCATCATCAGCTTAAGCAATTGTTGTGGCGGCGCCGTCTGTGTAAGGTGCGACGTTGTTGTCATTGTTTTCATGAAAAAAACGTGGCTTTGGTTAAATCGCCGACGATTGCACTTTGCGTGTCGGCATGGCTTAACCGATTATCATGTCCATGTGAATGCCCGCCATGCCCATATGCCCCTGTTTCGGGTTCAAAAGCGTGTTCCACTTCGCTCACGGTTAAGCCCAATTTCACCAGCATATCGGCAAGTACATAATCGGGCTCAAAATACAGGGCGTAATCATTGTCATGCTGAACCAACATCAAAGGTACATGACGATTGCCCAAATGATACGCCCCGCGCATCAGTTCAAAAGCATTGTCGGCGGTGACTTTGGTGAGGGTTTGCGGTTTGGCAAAAATTTGTATGATGTCGCCTGACGCATTTTGTACCACATCACCGTCTTTGAGCGTACCTGTGCGTGGCAGGTCGATACCGACCGCTTCACCATTTTGCAGGGTTGCACGAAAGCGTGACCGCTGGCGTGTGTCAAAGTCGAGCTGCAAAAACTGCCCGTTTGCTTGTTGGTTGACCAAATCGGTTTGCTGTTGGTCAGTTAATTGTTGCACCCGTTGATTATAAATTTTCATTACTATCCTTTGTTAAATTTTCTAGCTACTTAGAAGTTTGCCCATGACAACCGCATTTTTGACAGCGACCCTCTTTAAATTGATGTTCACAGTTGCTAAGCCCATACAGTAAATGCGAACAGTTTGGGCAAAGATTTTTCATTGGCGATACATTGTTAAAAAACTCACTGCCACATCCATCACAGATGGGATTGTTCGGTTCTAGTCATCACATTGGCATTCATAGTTAAAATCCCATTTAAAACAAGAAATACCGCTGTGCCATTGGTAACACAGCCGACGGCTCGCAAGTGAGAAGCTCACCATCCGCCCGCACTTCATAGGTTTCTGGGTTAATCGACATCTCGGGGCAATAGCTATTAAACCGCATATCTTTTTTGCGAATGTTACGAATACCCTGCACAGGGCGAATCACTTTTTGCAAACCAAGTTTGTGTTGGATGTTATTATCAAAGGCGATTTTGGATACAAAGGTGATACTGGTTTGGTGGGTGGCTTTGCCAAGGCTTGCGAACATTGGACGATAATGCACCGGCTGCGGGGTTGGGATGGAGGCATTGATATCACCCATCGGATAAGCGGCGATGCTACCACCTTTTAAAATCGTGTCAGGTTTCACCCCAAAGAATTTGGGCGACCATAGCACCAAATCCGCCCATTTACCGACTTCTACCGAACCGACTTCCTCGGCAATACCGTGGGTAATGGCAGGATTAATGGTGTATTTGGCGATATAGCGTTTGATGCGAAAATTGTCATTTTCTGTCACTGTATCTTCTCTCACTGTATCTTCGGTCACTGGGTCGATGTCATGAAGCTCACTGTTAGACGCATTTTGGCTCAATGTATCGGGTGCTAAAAATCCGCGTTGGCGCTTCATTTTATCCGCCGTTTGCCAAGTGCGAATAATCACCTCGCCCACCCGTCCCATCGCTTGCGAGTCGCTACTCATCATCGAGATTGCCCCCAAATCGTGCAAAATATCTTCAGCGGCGATGGTTTCTTGGCGGATACGGCTCTCAGCAAAGGCGATATCTTCGGCAATCGCAGGGCTCAAATGGTGACAGACCATCAGCATGTCGAGATGCTCATCGATGGTGTTGATAGTAAATGGACGCGTGGGGTTGGTCGAAGACGGCAACACATGCGGCTCGCCAATCGCCCGCAAAATATCAGGGGCGTGCCCGCCGCCTGCGCCTTCGGTGTGAAAGGTGTGAATACAGCGGTCTTTAAAGGCATTTAGCGTGCTTTCTAGATAGCCACTTTCGTTGAGCGTATCGGTGTGAATCGCCACTTGCACATCATACTCTTCGGCAACGCTCAAGCAGTTGTCAATCGCTTGCGGCGTGGTGCCCCAGTCTTCATGCAGTTTTAGACCGACCACACCCGCTTCGATTTGCTCGATAATCGGCTGCGGTAAGCTGACATTGCCTTTGCCCAGTAGCCCAATGTTCATGGGAATGTCATCAAGGGCTTTGAGCATGGTTTCGATATGGTATTTGCCGTTGGTGCAGGTGGTAGCAAGCGTGCCTTGGGCAGGCCCTGAACCACCGCCAATCATGGTGGTCACCCCAGACATCAACGCAACTTCCGCCTGCTGTGGCGCGATAAAGTGAATATGGGTGTCAATCCCGCCCGCGGTCAAAATTTTGCCTTCACCTGCAATAATCTCAGTGCTTGCGCCAATAGCAATGGTGACATTGGGCTGAATATCGGGGTTGCCCGCCTTGCCAATCGCCCAAATTCGGCTGTCTTTTATCGCCACATCGGCTTTATAAATCCCGGTATAATCCAAGATAAGCGCGTTGGTAATCACGGTGTCAGCCACCTCAGCAAACGGGCGCTGCCCTTGCCCCATGCCATCACGAATCACTTTGCCACCACCAAATTTGACCTCTTCACCATAGCTGGTAAAGTCTTTTTCCACTTCGAGCCACAGCTCGGTATCAGCAAGACGCAGTTTATCGCCCACGGTTAAGCCAAAATGCTCGGCATACATTTGGCGGGGTACGGTTTTTTGTGATTTTGGTAAACTTGCGGTATCCACAGATGCGGTGGCTTGCCCCATCACCCGCCCAGCAAACCCAAAAATCGCCTTATTGCCACCAAACTCGACCAGTTCGACTGATCGCGCTTGCCCTGGCTCAAAACGCACTGCTGTACCCGATAAGATATTTAAGCGAAACCCAAGCGCCTTGTCACGGTCAAACGCCAGTGCGTCATTGGCTTCGGCAAAATGGTAGTGAGAGCCGATTTGAATCGGTCTGTCGCCGGTATTTTTGACCAAAATAGTTTGGACGGCGCGCCCTTCATTCAGGATAATGGCTTGGTCTTTTAGCTTATATTCGCCAACTTTCATGGTTTACCTCTTATACTGTTTAAATTACACAATCGGTTGGTGAATGGTCACCAGTTTGGTACCATCTGGAAAGGTGGCTTCCACTTGCACATCGTCAATCATCTCGGCGATACCATCCATCACATCCTCAACCCTAAGCCACGTGGTGCCTTCGCCCATCAACTGTGCCACTGTTTTGCCCTCTCTTGCGCCTTCGAGCACCAACATACTGATATAGGCTATTGCTTCCGGATAGTTAAGTTTTAAGCCACGTTGTTTGCGGCGCTCGGCAACCAGTCCTGCGGTAAAAATGAGTAATTTATCTTTTTCGGCGGGGGTTAAATGCATGGGTTACTCCAATTATTTTTTCAGTGTTAAAAATTAGACCTTCACTGCCATTAGGTTGCCCAAATTCGGGGCAAATGACTGTCTTGTTGCCACATTAAAGTGCGAATCTCACCACGAACTGCACCAAAACTGTCAAAACATTGGCGGACATCATCCCCCAAATAGCGAATAATCATCACCTCGCCTGTTTGGGTGCAAGAGACAGGCAAGCTATGGTGGTCGATAAATAAGCGTAATTGCTTGACCCATTCAATCAGCTGTTTTTGCGCATCAACGCTTGGCACAACCCATAAGCTCGCAAAGACGCTATGGTTATTGAGACCCACGGCTGAGCCAAACCAATCGTGTTCGGCACAGTGATGTAAGGTATCAGCAAGCAGCAATTTGGGCTGCTCATCCACGCGCCAAAATAGGTTTGATAACCGCATCTCGCCTGTACTGTAGCGCTCGCCATGATACTCTCGCCCTAACAGGTTAATTTCCCAAGCGATAACACTGGCAGCTGGGCTGATAAAAAACTGATTGGTGGCATGGGCAAAACTTGCGTTATAAAAACAGTTTTCTTGCGGTAGCCATTCAAAACGGCTGTCATCTTGTAGATAAACCGTGACATTTTGAACAGCATAACTATTTGAATTCTCTTGAGTTTCTTGGTTTTTTTTGGTTTCTTGGGTTTTTCTGGCTGATGGGCTATCATCGGTTTGCTTGTTAGCGGTGTAACTCGGTAAATTACCGTACCATTTATTTGCCCCGGGCGTGGTAATCACAGCGTGGGCGTGATGTTTTACGCCAATGTCAATATCGAGTTTATCGCCTAAGGCGATGCCAGCAGGCGGATACAGCATGATGACATGACAAATACCTTGCTGTTCACCGCTTTCAGGATACAAGGCTTTTTGTACCCGCAAGGCGCCTTGGTGATGGCGTTGTACCAAATTGGTGCGCGCATGCTCACCCGCATGTTGGGCGTCAAAAGCTAAGGTAAGGACTGAGTGCCAAGCCATATCTATCTAACTATATGAAAAATATATGGTTTTATAGAATGCAAGGGCTGTGCCACATTGCGGCAGTGAGCCTTGATACCAGCATGGTAAAGCCCAAATTAGGGATATTTACAGAGTGTTGGGCTATTATTAGACTTGAGCGTCGACTTCTGTCAGTTGCCGATGACGCTGCATGGGCAATTTGATAGAGTTTAGGAGGGTGGCTAAAAGAATTAATATCATCCCTGAGTACTGCATGCCATTGAGCGATTGGTGCAGTAATACGATCGACAATACAATTGCGGTAAACGGCTCAAACACGGTGAATACCGAGGCTTTAGTCGCAGGGAGTTTGTGCAGGGCTGACATATACAAGAAAAACGGAATCACGGTACCCACTAGGCTGAGTCCCATCACCCACAACCAAGTGATAGCAGGCATGGTAAACGCTGTGGCATAGGTTTGATAGGTCATCGGTAGCAATAATAAAGCTATCGCACTAATCACCACTGAGCTAAAGAACACCAAGGTCGGTGGATAGTGTTTGTGTAAGGCTTTTTTTCCTAAAATGCCATACAGTGAATAGCACACCCCAGACAATAAACCAAACACAATCCCCCAACTCAATGTAAAATTTTCACTCAGCGTTGTCAGTGCCACGCCCAATACCGCGATGCAAGCTAAGGTAAATGATTTTTTTGTTATCGGCTCTTTTAATAAAAAAAATGCCAGTACCAGACTAAAAATCGGCGCCGTATATAGCAGCGATACCGCAATGCCCGCGCCCACAAAATTGACCGCGATAAAATAGCAAACCGTCATGCCTAGCACACCAATCAACGATTGCAGGCTCAACTGTAATATCTCGCCGACTGATAACTGCCTAATAGACGTCCACAACGATGGCAATAACATCAGTAGCATCATAGCAGCGGTCACCACTCTTAAAATGGCAATTTGCACACTATCAAAACCCAGTTGATGGAGATAAGTGGTAAAGATACCCAGCGTGCCCCAACAGATAGCCGCCACAATGACTTGTAAGCCACCCATCGTCGCATGATTGCGCGTGTTAGGGG
The DNA here is from genome assembly GCF_031986685.1 of Moraxella sp. CTOTU47915. Taxonomy (NCBI): domain Bacteria; kingdom Pseudomonadati; phylum Pseudomonadota; class Gammaproteobacteria; order Moraxellales; family Moraxellaceae; genus Moraxella; species Moraxella sp. CTOTU47915. The sequence continues at coordinate 4,588 of NZ_DAMAAE010000005.1, read as the reverse complement.
ATTGGTTGGTAGCGAAAGCAGGTTTACGAGTCACTGGCAATTCCTAAAAAAACGGGGGATAAAAAAAGTGATTCTAGCAAACAAGGTTGGCTAAAACCACTTTGGGAAAAAACTTAAATTAACTTCATGGGGTTATTGATAACCGTGATTAATCAATTATTTTTCTAACATCTTTTTAACCTTTTTCTAACCTTTTTCTAACATAGACACACTATCGGATTTTTTATACATCACCGTTGCTACCAGTGCAATTACGCTTGCTATCACCAATAACCAAGCTGGTGCGATTTGACTGCCTGTTTTGCTCATTAACCAAGTTGCCATCAAGGGGGTTGTGCCACCGAGTAGGGCATTGGCTGAGTTAAAGGTGAAAGCAAAACCTGAATAACGCACCTCGACTGGGAAAATCTCACTTAAAAATGCCGGTAGTGTACCGTCATTGACGGATAATAAGAGCGAGAACACCAGTTGAATCAACACAATGGTTAAAAACCCACCCAGGCTTAGGATATGAAACAAAGGCACTGTCAACGCGATAAACAACACAGATGCGATGATCAGCATGGTTTTGCGACCGTATTTGTCTGACAGTTTACCCATGGTGAAAATCATACCGATATAAGCGACTAATGAAATGGAGGCAGCTAGCAGCGACTGCGTTTCATTAATGTGCATTTGGGTCGATAAATAAGTCGGCATATAGCTTAGGATTAAGTAAAAAGCTACCGCATTCAAACTACATAACATAAACGCAATACACAAGGTTTTTTTATGGTTGGCAAACAAATTTTTGATTGGCACCGGTTTTTCAATGGTGCTTTCTTCAAACGCCTTAAAAGCCGGGGTTTTTTCAAGATTCAACCGCATATATCGACCCACTAGACCCAGTGGTGCAGCCAGTAAAAACGGAATACGCCATCCCCAAGTTTGTACAAAGTCAGCATCCATAAAGGCGGTCATAGCTGCCGCAATCAGTGAGCCCAGTAATAGACCCGCGGATGTACTGGCAGGTACGATACTGGTATAAAACCCTTTTTTGTCGGGCGGCGCATACTCTGCCATAAATGCTGATGCCCCTGCGTACTCTCCTGAAGCTGAAAAACCTTGAATCATGCGCAGCAATAACAACAACACAGGCGCTAAGATACCCACAGTGGCGTAGCTTGGCAACAATCCGATTAAGAAAGTAGCACCCGACATAATCAAAATCGACCAAGATAAAGCCGCTTTTCGACCGTATTTATCGCCAATATGTCCCCAAAAAATACCCCCAAACGGACGGACAATAAAGGATAGCGCAAAAATTGCATAAGTTGACATCAATGCGACGGTTGCATCGGTTTTAGCAAAAAATACGCTAGCGATGACAGTGGCAAAATAGCCATACGATGCGTAATCAAACCACTCGACAAAGTTACCAATAAAACTGGCTTTAGCGGCTTTTTTGAGTAACACAGGATCTTTAACATATGGCTCTGCAGCGGGTTGTTGCATTGCTACGGCAGTGGGTGAAAGTGCAAAAGTTGTCATTTAGTTTCCCCTTGGTTGGTAGTAAGTCATGCTAAAGTAAGCTAACTGATAATGTTATGCGCAGGACCATAAGCAAAGCCTGTGATATTGTCAGCGCCTGTTTCAGTTAAAACCAAAATATCATGTTCACGATAACCGCCTGCCCCTGCCATACCTTCTGGAATCATAATCATCGGTTCCATTGAGATGACCATATTTGGCTCAAGTACCGTATCAATGTCTTCACGCAGTTCTAACCCTGCTTCACGGCCATAGTAGTGTGACAACACGCCAAATGAGTGCCCATAACCAAAGGTGCGGCGGTCTAAAATGCCATATTCGGCATAGATTTTGTTGAGCTCCAAGGCGATATCACAGCAACGAACGCCAGGTTTGATGAGTTTTATGCCTTCTTCATGCACTTTGCAGTTAATTTCCCAATAGTTGAGCGTTGCCGCATCAGGTTCACCAAAATACAGCGTACGCTCCAGCGCCACATAGTAGCCTGCAATCATCGAAAAGCAGTTTAAGCTTAAAATATCATTGCGCTGCACTTTGCGATTGGTCACAGGATTGTGTGCGCCATCGGTGTTGATACCTGATTGAAACCACGTCCAAGTATCCATGAGCTCAACATGCTCAAAGCGTTGCCCGATTTCTCGTACCATCGCTTGCGTAGAGGCTAACGCTACCTCATACTCAGGAACCCCTTCATGCACGGCGTTGACGAGCGCTGCACCACCAATGTCACAAACCTGTGCACCTTGCTTGATAAGGGCGATTTCCTCGGCTGATTTCACCATTCGCATTTTCATACAAGCTTGGCTGATATCGACAAATTCGACATTGGGCAAGGCGTCTTGTAGTTTTTTCAAACGTTCGATGGGTAAGTGATCGTATTCAATCCCCACTCTGCCTTTATTTTTGATTTGACTTGCCACGGCTTTAAAGTAATTATCACGTTGCCAGTCGGTATAGACGATATTGTCATCGCCCATAGTACGTCGCCAAGGCTGTCCACCGTCGATATTGGCGGAGATAGTCACTACTTTGTCTTGGTCGATGACCAGACCATAGAAACGTCCAAATGAGCAATATAAGAAGTCGGCATAGTAGTTAATATTGTGATAGGAGGTGAATAACACGCTATCAATGTCGCTTTTTGCCATATAGGCTTTAAGCTTTTGTTGGCGGTTTTGGTATTCTTGGGCGCTAAAAGTCGGCTTGACCTTCTCGCCATTTCTGATTTGGATTAAGCTTGGCATGCTAAGTGCAGTATCCAGGCTACCCGCATTATTGATCATATGTTCAACTGACTGATTCATTGTTTGCGCCTCACGAGGTTTAGGTTGATGTTAAGAAATTCTCTGCTCTCCACATCCCTCATCATACGTAAATTTAAAAAATCAGTTTTTCATAAGACGACATTTTTTTGACTAATTACGACAACACTGCTTGTCTATTAATACTTTACTTATGACAGCGAATATTAAAAAAATTGGTTTTTTATTGATTGATGGCTTTACCATGATGGCTTTTAGCAATGTCATCGAGCCGTTACGAATGGCAAACTATGTCAGTAGTCAGCCCGTATATAGCTGGATTATTAGTGGTTTTGCAGGTCATCAGACCAGTGCCAGTAATGGGGTACAAGTCACTCATACCGCTGAAATCAAACATCTATTTGATTGTGAACTCGTGTTTATTTGCGGGGGCTATGAAGCCGAAAATTTAATGACAGACGCGCTAAAGGGTATTGTGGAGCGTTTAGCCGTTCGGGATATTGCGCTAGGGGGGCTTTGTACCGGGGCAATAGCGCTTGCGAATGCAGGGTTGTTAGCCAATCAATCGGCCTCGCTGCACTGGGAAAATGTTACACTGGCTCAGGAACAATTTGGCAATGTAAAATTCTTAAACCATATTTTTACCATTGGGGATCGGCTCTATACCTGCTCTGGCGGGGTATGCGCGCTTGATATGACCCTGCACATCATCAAGCAGCACTTTGGGCGAGAAATCGTTGAAAAAATTCAAGACATGTTTGTCATCACCACTATCCGAGAGCCAGCGAGCATCCAACATTTACCCAAACCAAAGAGCCTTAGTCATAGCTATGCTCATGTCATCGATGCTATCACATTAATGAAAACCAATATCGAAGAACCGCTCACGCTAGCGGACATTGCTAAATATGTTGGCATTTCTGAAAGACAACTACAGCGGCAGTTTGCCAAACAGCTAGGGGTCTCACCCCAACAGTATTATCTGAATTTACGATTAGACTATGCTAAAAATCTACTCCAACATACCACCATGCCAGTGACCACCATTTCAATGGCGACTGGCTTTTTTAATCTGGCATCTTTTTCCAGAGCCTTTCAACAGCAGTTTAATATGTCAGCCAGTGATTTTCGAAAAACGCTGTAGGGGTTAATGCGTCTTGTACCACCGCTTAATTTAGTAGTTGCCTTAATTATTTAAAAAACTTATTCAGCCCACTGCCAATGAATGGCTAACTGGTCTAACACTGTTTTGGCTTGTGGTTGATGCGACGCATCGCCATCTAGCTTGACTAGCACAATAAACCCATAAGTAGGGTCATCTTTGCTGCTGATAGTAGCCTTGATATGGTGTTGTTGTAGTAATTCACTAACAGCCATCAAGGTTGTTTGACGTTTTAGTGCAGGTTTAAATACTTTACCCACGGCGGTTAAGGGTAATGCATCGATCACGTAGATGGCTTTAGGAATCGCCGCTTTTTCGCCAATGTTTTGTTGGCAAAATTGTATGAGTTTATCAGTGTCTAAGCTGACACCCGGCTTAGGGGCAACGAATAAAACAGGTAACTCGCCTGTATATCTATCAGGCTTACCAATGGCAGCACAGCCGGCTACCCCGTCATATTGATAAACCACCTCTTCGATCATTTTTGGGTCAATATTGTGTCCCCCTCGGATAATTAACTCTTTTTTTCTACCCGTCAAGAAAAAGTAGCCGTCTGCATCTTGATAGCCCAAATCGCCTGAATTAAACCAAGTTTGATTGTCCGTGTCAGTTACCCAAATCCCTTGGTTTTGCT